>CANGCM010000023.1 GCA_947452535.1 Burkholderiaceae bacterium
TAAATAAACTACAAAATACAAGTAAGATTCTTTTCATTACGAGGTCTCCTGTGACGTTATTGTTAAAGGGCTTGTCTAGTGCAAGCTTGTGATGCTTATAAAAAAAGCTCATGCTCAATTTTTTTGGCGGCATGTTGAAGACAGTCGCGGCAATCGTGCTCAAGCTCCTGATTAAAACGTGCTTCAGGTATCACGATGCTAATTGCCCCTAGCGGGTTCTCTTCCTTATCAAGGATAGCAATTGCCAAGGCAATGACTCCAACAGAATTTTCACCATTAGAAATAATAATATTATCTTTTGAATGTAGGTTTAAATTTTGCCTGAGCTCTACTTCATTTGTAACGGTATTTTTAGTAATTGGCTCGAGCTTAACCTTTTTGAAGTAATTTTTCTTATCTTCGTCAGACAGGGATTTGAGGACCGCCTTACCTGCCGCGGCCGAGTAGAGCGGAAACTTGACTCCTGGGGTCATGCGATAGCTCAATGGATAATTGGCCTCTTTGCCGATGACCCTTTCTACATAGTTCCCTTTGTACAAATAAAAGGCAGATGCTTCACGGGTTTTATCAGTTAACCATCCCACTTGTGTCCCAGCAATTTTGAGAATGCTTTTCACTTGCTTACCTTTTTCAGCGAGAGAAAAAAAAGCAGGACCCAGCGTATAAGTCATATCCTCAGAATTTTTGGTTAAATAGTTGCGGCTCAGCAGGTTTCGTATGAGTCCTGTGAGGCTACTTTTGGGAATATCTAAGGCAAACGAAATTTCCGCGTGGGTTGATGCATTCCCTCTACGACACAGGAGTTCAAGTACATCTAGCACTCTATCTGCAGATTTAATGGATGAATCTTTCATGCAATCGGCTTCAGTTTGAATTTTTAATAATGATGAGTATATTGGTTTTGTTTAGAACGTGAACAAGTTTATGTATATGAACAATTAAGAAAAAAGTCAACCCAAAACCACTCTAAAAGCTTAGATTTACAAGTTGTTGACAAATTGGCGCCAAAGAGCGCCAGGTTATAAACATAGACGGAGATAAATATGGCAATGCAATTCGGTTCGAAGGTTTTTGCGCGCGCAAGCTTGGTATTGTGCTTGGGCTTTGTAAATCCCAATGCTTGGGCAGCTTATCCAGACTCAAGTTTGACGATGGCAATCGCATTTGCTCCTGGAGGGGCATCCGACATTAGTGGTCGACTATTGGCTATCGCACTGGGTAAGCAGATGGGTCAGCAAATCGTGGTTGAAAACCGTCCTGGAGGCGGTGGGGCTATTGCGGCAAATTATGTAAAAAATGCTAAGCCTGCAAATGGCTATACCTTGCTATTTACCTCTAGCGTTTATGTGGTAACTCCAAGCTTAGTAAAGCCGTCGCCCTATGATCCGCTGAAAGACTTTATTCCAGTTTGCGAGGTGGGGGCAGCGCCTAATGTGATTGTTGTCAGAGCAGACTCCAAGATTCAGACGGTTGGAGATTTAATTAAGCTCGCAAAGAGTAATCCGAATTTAATTAGCTTTGGCAGTCCTGGAACAGGCACTACGCCTCATTTAGCTGGTGAGGTGATTAAGAGCCGTGAGGGTATTGGCATGACGCATATCCCTTATAAAGGTGCTGGACCAGCGATGATCGATTTAATGGGTGGGCGCACGCAAATATTGGTTGGTAGCCTGGCATCAGTGATGGCTGAAATCCAGAGTGGTCAAGTGCGCGCAATTGTGCAGACGGGTACACAGCGCTGGCCGGAATTATCAAATGTTCCAACAACTACCGAGGCTGGCATTAAAGATGCGGTATCTGTCACATTCCAAGCCATGTTTGTTGCTGCTGGTACACCACCAGAAATCGTGACAAAGCTTTCGCATGAATGCACCACGGTATTAAAGCAGCCAGAAATGATTGAGAAGATGAAAAAAGTCGGCTTAGAAGTCACAGCATATGATTCCGAGGGCTTAAGAGCGCGGGTAGTGCGTGAATTACCTCTGTGGAAAGAGGTAATTGAAAAGGCCGGAATCAAAGAGCAGCAATAAAGTAGTCCAGAAATTTATATAACCAATCCCTAGGAGTAGATATGAAAATTTGGTGGCAGAGTAGTACCCCAATCCATCGCTTGGACGACTATAGAAATACTTTGACCAAAAATTTGAATGAATTAAAGCGTCCAGACGTAGAGGTTCATGTCAATGGTGTTGATGATGGGTCTATGGATCTGCATTACAACTCTGTAGTGGCTGTGAATAACTTTGGTGCTGGAGGCGTACTCAATAAGATTATGCAGGCTGACGAGCAGGGCTATGATGCCGTTGCGATTGGCTGTTTTTTAGATCCAGCAATGCAAGAGGCTCGCGAAGTAGTATCGATACCAGTGATCGGTTTGGGTGAAACAACCATGTTAATGGCCTGCATGTATGGCTATAAGTTTTCTGGCATTGCATTTCATGCGAAGCAGGCCCAATACTATGATCGTAAGGCCTTTGAGTATGGTCTAGCAGCAAGACATATTCCTTTTGGTAATCTTGGCATTGACTTTACACAAGTGCAGGGCGCCTTTACTGATCCAAAAGCGATGACTGATAATTTCTTAAAGGAATCGAGACGCTTGGCTGCGCAAGGAGCAGAAGTGATTCTGGCCGCTTGTGCAACCGTCAACGCTATTATTCGTCGTGAAAATATTACTGAGGTAGATGGGGCATTGATTATGGATTGCAATGCTGTTTTATTGAAAACAGCTGAAGCGGTCGCTGAATTGCACAAGTCTATTGGCTTAACGTCTAGTAGAAAAATGCAATATCAGGGTCCTGGTCAAGAAGCCATGAATCAATGGAAGAAGATTTACGGTTTTCGTTCGGCAGCGCAATTAAAGGCTTAAAGAGATGAGATTAATTAAGACGGCATTATTTGCGCCGGGAGTAAATGCGAAGGTAATGTCTAAGGCGATGACTAGCAAGGTGGATGCAGTCATCTTGGATCTAGAGGATTCCGTACCACTAGCTAGTAAGCAGCAAGCAAGAGAGATGGTGCGCGAGGTAATCTCAGCTGCCGCATCAACTATGGATCATCCCGAGCAGCCCGGCATCATGGTTCGCACTAATGCAATGGATACCGGTTTGCTAGAAGATGATATTCGGGGTGTTGCTGTTCCTGGCCTCGATATGCTCCTCATTGCTAAGGCCGAGAATGTGGCTGATATTCAAGCCATTTCAAAGCAACTGGATGTTCTCGAGAAGGAAAGAGGTATTGCGGCAGGGCGGATTGAACTTGGATTGCAAATTGAGACGGCATTAGGGGTATACAACTGTTTCCAGTTAATCAAGGCATCTCCTCGTGTTACCTTAACCTGTATTGGTACAGCCCAGGATGGTGATTTACAAAATGATTTAGCCTGCGCGTGGTCTATTGAGGGGATTGAGCTGTTATATGCCCGCTCTAAAGTTTTACTGGATTCTAGAGCAGCAGGTAAGGTGATTCCGATTGATGGGGTATTCGCCAATTTGAATGATGACGACGCTTTATTTAAGGATTCATCTTTATCTGCTCGCTTAGGTTACGTGGGCAGAACCATCATTCATCCAAAGCAAATTGATGCGGTTGAGCGGGCTTATGGTCCTTCGCCTGCTGAGCTTGTTTACTATCGCCGCGTGATCGAAGTATTTGAAGAGGCCGAACAAAAAGGTGTGGCTGCCATCCAGATGGATGACAAATTGATTGACTACGCCATGTATCGACAAGCAAAAAGAATTGTTAGTTTAGAAAAGAACCCATCATGAATTTTGAATTAACGCCAGATCAACTGGCTATTCGTAATCACGTTTCTGATTTATTAAAAGAAGTTTGTCCGCCAGAGTATGCAGCGAAGTGTGATGAAGAGCAGACGCCCCCAAGAGCCGCATTTGATGCACTTGCTAAGAATGGTTGGCTTGGGATTATTGGTCCTGAGGAGTATGGCGGGTCTGGTGGCGGAGCTACTGAGTTGGCAATTTTGCTGGGCGAAGTAGGTTATCACTTTGAAGAATTGGGGATGTGGGTATTTAGAAACCTCTCTTATGGATGTTTTGCTGTCCTCGAGCATGGAACTAAAGAGCAGATTGAAAGTATTGTGCCGCGCGTGATTCGTGGTGAGCTCTCTTTCTGTTTTGGTTTAACTGAGCCCGATTCAGGTTCAGATGCGAGCGCCCTAAGAACCAAGGCCACTTTAGAAGGCGATCATTACATTATTAATGGGCGTAAGGTCTATACGTCTGGGATGGATATTAGTGATTACTGTTTGCTTGTTACTCGTACTAGTACTTTAGAAAAGAAGCAGCAGGGCATCACTAATTTCTTAGTAGATACCAAGTTAAATGGCATCGAAGTGAAGAAGTTGCAGACCTTGGGCCAAAGAGCGATTGGCACTACTGAAGTTTTATACTCGGATGCGCGTGTGCCTGCCAATATGGTTTTAGGTCAAGTGGGTGAGGGTTGGAAAGGGGCTGATGCTTATTTATGTTACGAGCGCCTCTGTCTTTCAGCAGCAAGAACGGGAGCAGCAAGAGCGGCTTTTGATTTTGCTTTAGAGCATGCCAAAACTAGACAGCAATTTGGAAGACCGATTGGTAAATTCCAGGCGATTTCTCACAAGTTTGCCGATATGAAGACAATGCTCGATGTGTCTGAAACCATGATTTATCGTTATGCATGGTTAATGGAAAATAAGCGTGCTACTCGACAAGATGCCGCTATTTTGAAGCTCTATACGAGTGAATCTTATAAGGCAATCTCTGATATGTGTCTGCAAGTATTAGGTGGGTACGGGTATTGCATGGAGTATCCGATGCAGCGTTTCTTTAGAGATTCCAGATTGGCGACGATTGGAGCTGGCACCTCTGAGATTCAACGAAATATTATTGCCTCTAGCTTAGGTTTATAGGACTTCATATGGGTTTGCCTTTAGATGGCATTAAGGTTTTAGAGCTCGGACAAATTATTGCCGGTACTTACGGTGGTCAAATTTTGTCTGACATGGGCGCAGAAGTGATCAAGATAGAGTCCCCGACTGGCGACTTAGGTCGAAATCCTTCAGTTGCGCCAATCAATGATGTCAGCGGCTTATTTCTGACGTTCAATCGCAATAAAAAAAGTGTTGTGATTGATATGAAGACCGATGAGGGTCGAGAAACCTTCTTAAACTTAGTCAAATGCGTTGATGTAGTGGTGGATAATTTTAGGCCTGGTGTAATGCAACGCTTAGGTATTGATTACTCAGTCTTAAAAGCCTGCAATCCAAGAGTAATTCATTGCTCGATTACGGGGTTTGGATCAGAGGGTGAGTACAAGAATTATCCTGCACTCGATATCATTATTCAGGCCATTAGTGGTCATATGGCTATCACTGGCGAACCTAATCGACCGCCTGTTCGGTTGGGCATACCTTTGGCGGACTTAAGTGGTGGTTTGTTTTCCAGTCAGGGAATTTTGGCGGCCCTTTATGAGAGAGAAAAGACTGGTAAAGGCCAGCATATTGAGCTTGCTATGTTTGATGCGATGCTTAGTCTTCTGACTTATATGGGAACCATGTGGCTAAGCAATGGTGTAATGCCTGCACCACCAGGCTCTAGTCACGAGTACTCAGTTCCATGGCAGGCCTTTGCAACAAAAGACTCTTATGTTGTCGTTGCCACTCGGGAAGAAATTAATTGGCAGCGATTCTGTACTGCATTATCAGAAAACAATTTATATGCAGATCCTCGTTTTTTAACGAATGCATTGCGTGTGAAAAATCGAGAGCTCCTAGTACCGCTGTTAGAGGCGAGGATGGCGCAAGAGACTACTGAATATTGGATGGAAAAATTCCACGATAATCAGGTTCCCGCAAGTCCGGTGAATCACTTTGATAAGGCATTTTCCGAGCCCCCCGCAATTGAAAACAAGATGGTGGTTGAATATACGCATCCACAAGCTGGACTTGTGAGAATGCCGGCATATCCCGTAAAAATTGGCGACATCGATTCAAAAACCTGTACCCCCGCACCTTTGCTAGGTCAGCATACCGATGAAATTCTTGCATCAATGCTTTCTTATAGTGCTGAGCGTATTTCAAAATTAAAGTCAGTTGGCGCGATTCATAATCAAGGAGATAAATAATGGTTGGATTATTCTGGGAAGAATGGGAAGTAGGTAAAAGTTTTACGAGTGCCGCAAGGACTGTAACGGAGACTGATATTGTGATGTTTGCTGGAATTTCCGGTGACTACAACCCCTTGCATATCAATGAAGAGTATTGCAAGAAGACCCAATTTGGAACCCGTATTGCGCATGGCCCATTAGTCTACGCCATTGCCGCTGGATTGCTATTTCAGTTACATCTATACGATGACACCTTAATTGCATTTTTGGGCTTCGAAAACTTGCGTTTTACTAAGCCGGTAAAAATTGGCGATACGATTCATGCAAAGGTTACAGTGACCGAAGTCACTGAGACGTCTAAGCCTGATAGGGGTGTGATGAAGCGTTTATTGCAGGTGATTAATCAGAATGGTGACGTAGTGCAGGAGGGTGTCCAGGCATTCCTCTTGCATAAAAAGCCTGCTTAATTGGATGATGGCTAACGTGAAAACACCGATTGGATTAATTGGCCTGGGTTTAATGGGTGGCCACCTAGTCGATCATTTGTTGCGGGCAGGTTACGAGGTTTATGGATACGATGTAGATCCGGAACAAATGGATCAAGCAGTGATTCGAGGTGCTAAAAAAGTAGCGGATTTATCTGCTTTAAGCTCTCAGACAAAAGTCATTATTCTTTCCCTACCAAATTCAGCTATTGCTCAGGATGTCATTGTTAATGGCTTGAAATTATTAGAGGGCGATCACCCAGGCTTGATTATTTTGGATACTACTACCGCTGATCCAGAAGTCACCATCAGCCTTGCTACTCAACTGAATAGTAAGGGTATTGAGTTGCTAGATGCCACTATCAGCGGCACTAGTGAAATGTTGGCGGCCAAGGATGCCATTTTTATGGTGGGCGGTTCTCGGTCGGCCTATCAGCAGTGTGAGTCATTGATGTTGCAGCTGGGGCGCGAAGTGTTTTATATGGGAAAGAGTGGTACGGGCGCCTCGATTAAATTGGTTGTGAATCTAGTACTGGCAATTAATCGTATGGGCCTTGCCGAAGGGCTTACCCTGGCTAGAAAAGCAGGCTTAGATCCCTTGCAAACCTTAGAAATCTTGAAAAAGTCTGCTGCCGGATCTAAAGCGATGGACCAAAAAGGCTATCGGATGGTAAATGAGACTTTCTACCCTCCTATTGGTCATCTGAGTACGCACTACAAGGATGTCCGTTTGATGTTGTCTTATGCGGCAACACTCGATTGTCCTTTGCCATTGGCCAGTATGAATGCGCAAGCGCTTGCATCAGAGATTTCGAAGGGGAGAGGTGATCGCGATAGCTCAGCAATCATTTCTTTCTATAACGACTTAGCCAATTTGAGTCAAAAATCCCCAGGCGCAGAAAATACATGAGTAAACCACTAGCGGGCGTCAATGCGATCGTGACTGGCGGTAGTCAAGGGATCGGAGAGTCTATTAGCCTAGATCTTGCTGAGCAGGGTGCAAATGTCATTCTGTTTTCTAGAGGACTCGATGCCGCTGCTGTGCTGGTTTCTAAAATAGAAGCAGCTGGCGGTCAGGCCTGCGCTTATGCTGTAGACGTATGTGATGAAACTCAAATTAATAGTGCGGTAGATTCGGTGCTTGAGACAGATAAAAAAATTGATGTCTTAGTTAATTGTGCTGGCGGCTTTAGCGAATTTTTCCCCATTGAACAGGTGAGCAATGCGGAATGGGATCTGGTTATGGGCCTAAATCTCAAGTCAGCATTTATGATGTCTCGTGCAGTGATCCCAAGTATGAAACTGCATCAATTTGGACGTATTATTAATATTGCTTCTATTGCTGCCAATGGTCCCAATCCTTATGGCAGATCTTATTTGCCTTATGGGACTGCAAAAGCGGGTTTGATTGGCTTTACGAAGCACTTGGCAAAAGAATTAGGCCCATTTGGGATCACTGTCAATTCTGTTTCCCCTGGAACAACCGGTACTGAGCGGGTTCTCAAGGCGCGCGATGCAGAATCCTTGAAAAAAATGGCTGATCAGGCACCGTTAAAAAGATTAGTCACCCCAAAAGATACCGCGCAAGCTGTACTATTTTTAGCTTCACAAGGTGCTGGAGGAATTACAGGTATTAATATTAATGTCAATGCTGGCGTAGTAATGTAGCTTATCAAAGGAGAATATCGTGAGCCTGAAATCAACACTGCAAGTTTTAAAACAATCTGACTATCCTGGCCGTAGGGGCGTAACCGATGGCCAAACCTATCAACGTCTTGTTGGTTGGCCTGAGGTAAATGAAACGGACCGTGTGCGCTTGGGTCGGGCAACCTATGCTCCTGGTACCTATGAGCAGTTGCACTGGCATCCGATTGAGGCTTGTTACTATGTCATTGCCGGCAATGCTACAGTGCGTGATGTTGAAGGCAATGAATATGAGGTGAGCGCTGGCTCGATGATTTATGCGCCCCCAGGTATTGCAGGTGCGCATGAGTGGGAGGTCAAGGAGACTCTAGAGATACTGGATATTAGAGCTACCAATGAAACTAATCGCAAAATGCAATATACAGTCGATAAGAAAACGATGCGCTCTTATATTGATTTAGAAGATTTACATTACCGAGATGCGATTAGCTTTAAATCGCACTACTAAGAATCGCACTACAAAGAATTCCACTACTAAGCCTCGTATAAGTTGCTTGACCTAGCATTAGGTCAAGCAACTTATATACAAGATGGCTCTTATTCAGGCTTGATACCTGCGCGTTGAATAATTTTTGCCCAGCCTTTGATCTCGTCGCTGAGATAGTTTTGGTAATTTGCGCTACTGACCTTAGAGGGCGCCATCCCAATTTGACCTAAGCGGCTGACGAAGCTAGGATCTTTATTTGCTTCAGCCATGGCATTCTCTAGGTAGGAGTTCACTTCTTTACTAATGCCTGCCGGTGCACCTAATCCCAAGAAGAAGGTTAATTCATATCCAGGATAGGTTTCGGCAATAGTGGGTACATTTGGCCATGCGCTATAGCGCGTTGTGTCGGTAACGCCCAGAGCATTGACTCTACCACTTTGGATTTGCGCCATTGCTGGGAGATATTCCATGAAAATCACTTGAATCTGATTGCCATAAAAATCTTGAATTGCATTAGAAATAGATTTGTAGGGTATGCCAGTAAGAGGCGCACCAGTTCTCAGTTTAAATAACTCTGCAGTGACTTGAGACGCAGAATTGTAATAGGCAAAAAATACTTGCCCTGGATTGGACTTAGCGAACCTGACGAAATCACTGAGGCTTTCAATCTTTAAATCTTTATTAACTAATATGACCGAGGCTGATGTTCCAAAAGAGCCAATATTTTTAAAATCCTTAATGGGATCGTAAGACACTTTCTTGTAGAGACTGAGGTTTGCTGCAACCGTGGTATTGGTGGTTAAGAGAAGTGTGTATCCATCTGCCGCTGCATTCTTGACATATTCCGTTCCAAGAATCCCGTTGGCACCGGGTTTATTTTCGACAACAACCGATTGTTTTGATTTTGCTTCAAGGTATTGACCAAAGTTGCGTGCCATGATGTCAGCAGATCCACCAGGACCAAATGGCACGATGATTTTGATTGGTTGACTCGGGTAGCTAGCATTTTGAGCTTGGGCGTAACTGAATAAGCCCATCAAGCTAAGCGCAGCGATAAGTAAGGTCGCTCGAGTAGCCGAATGGAAGGTTTTTAATGGCTTCATTATTGTTAGTCTCCGCAAAAAATTGATTATCTTGTTCTTATTATGAATTGGTTGGGATAAAGTCTACTAGAAATTGTCTTGTTTGCGTATTAGGCGCATGGGTTCAGCCCAAAGCGTCGAATACTTGGAATTGCCTTTGGAGATTTCAGCATATCTATCCATGATTGCACTGTCTTGGTGTGGGTCTTGTTGCTAGGGATGGCAAATGCAAAAGTGGTGATGGTTTGTACTTCTGGCGGGAGTGGGCCAAGATACTCAATTTCGGGGACCGACAGAATTTCAGGGATTTGCTGCAGGCCGATCTCTGCATCTCCTCTGAGAACAGCCATACCCACAGGCTCACCCTGAATAATTTTCAATTTTGACTGAATCTGTTTTGCCACTCCCATTTTTTCAAAGAGATCCTTTAGGTAAACCCCACTGGGACCCGTTGAGTATGCAATTGAGTGCGCATTGAGTAGGACGTTTTTAAAATCTGCTTGAGACTCTATTTTTGGTTTGGGCGTATTTTTCTGGATACCAATGCCAATACCAGAACTGAGGTAATTGGTTCGACTATTCGCTAGTAGAAATCCTTTTTCTATAAGCTCATTAATATTGTTGCCCGACAACACAACCAAATCACCTGCGGTACCCTTTTGAATGAGATCAATAATTTCTACGGTAGGGAGCCAACTGGTATTTACCTGAATGCCGGTTTCCTTTTCAAAATGACCTACCATTTCTAGGTAGGGTGCTTGAAATGCCACGGAAGCGGTTACTTGAATCTGTTGCTTATCCAAAGCGTGTATCTCCAATCCGAATTAGGTTGATGTTCATCTTCATAGTGCATTACAGCATGGATTTAAATTGGACCTGAATCCTAGTTCGTAGTGGTATGCACCCAGAAAATCGCTTAAAATTTAAGCAAGCTTACTTGTAGCATAACTAATATAACTAAAGAGACAGCAATATGATCAGAGCAGCTATTGTCGGTATGGGTAATTGGGGTCATAACTTGGTCAGCCACGTTCAAGGGAAAAGTAAACATATTCAGTTTGTCGCTGGTGCTACGAGAACCCCAGAAAAAGCACAGGCATTTGCCGACAAGTTTCAATTAAAGCTTTTTAATTCCTATGAGGCATTGCTAGCAAGCGATGAGATTGATGCAGTTGTGTTGGCCACCCCCCATACCTTGCATACTGAACAAATCATTGCAGCTGCCAAAGCTGGTAAACATGTGTTTTCAGAAAAACCCATTGGCCTAGACTTAGCTAGTGCAAATGCCGCTGCAAAGGCCTGCCAAGATCATGGCGTAGTTTTATCGGTAGGGTATAACTGGCGCTTCCAACCCGCCCTTCGAGAAATCCATCGCTTAATAGAGAATGGCTCCTTGGGAAGAATTTTGCACATGGAGGGCAACTTTTGTGGCCCAAGCGCTTATCGATTTGCAAAAGGTCATTGGCGCCATGAAGCAAATGAGGGTCCCGCAGGTGGTATGACTGGTCGGGGCGTGCATGTTTTAGACGCCATGATTTATTTATCAGGTCACGTAGAGCAAGTGACCGCACAAAGTTATCGCCTTGCTCAGGACTTTGGCATAGATGACACTACATCGATGTTGATGCGCTTTAAAAACGGCGCAACTGGCTACTTGGGCACGGTCATTGCTACTGCTGAGACTTGGCGCTTACAAGTCTTTTGTGCAAATGGTTGGGTAGAGGTGGGTGACATTGAGCATCTCAATACTTGGAAGCTTAAAGTTTGCATGATTGACCGAGATAACATCACTTCCAAACCGCGACCAATTGAATATACTTTTGATGAGATGAGCACGGAGTTGGCTGAATTAGAGTATTTTGCGCAATGTATTGAGGCAGACAAAAAGCTAGTTCTGCCTAATGGGGATCCCATTCATAATGTAGCTGTACTTGATGCTATCAATGCTTCTTCGTTAACTAACCTACCTGTGAGAATTGACTCATGAAATCATTCTTTTGTAATTTGCGACATGTACTGCAGCTTGGCTGCCTATTCATTTTCGCTTCAGTAAATCTAACTTCAGTTTACGCTGCCGATTATCCGATCAAGCCTATTAAGGTGATTGTGCCTTCCCCACCTGGCGGCCCTCCAGATTTATTGCTGCGCGTAATTGGGCCCAAAATGTCTGAGGCATTTGGTCAACCGATTGTGATTGAAAATCGGGCGGGCGCTGGAGGTCTTGTAGGTACTGCTTATTTAGAACAGCAAGCCCCAGATGGATATAGCTGGTTATTTACAACGGCATCCCACGTGAATATTCCACCGTTCAATAGTAATGTGACGTATGACCCGGTGAAAGACTTTACTCACGTTACTTTGGCGGCCCAAAATTTTGGCCAAGTTTTAGTGGTCAGGCAGGGCTTAGGGGTTACTAACGTTGAGCAGTTAATTGCATTGGCTAAAAAGAATCCTGGTAAGTTGACTTATGCCCATGCAGGCTTAGGTACCGCTAGTCATATTCCTGCTGAACTGATGAAGCATATGACAAGCACAGATATTTTGGCGGTTCCCTATAAGGGAGTTGCTGAAGCAATGACTGATGTATTAGCCGGAAGGATTGATATATTTTTTGTGGGGACACAAATTGCTCAGCAATACGTGCAAGCCGATAAAGTAACAGCGCTCGCAATTACTGGTAGTAAGCGCTGGGATGGTATGCCTCGTGTACCAACTATGCAAGAATCTGGGCTCAAAGGATTTGAGGTGGTTAATTGGTTTGGCTTATGGTTACCTGCCAAGGCTTCCCCAGAAATTGTCAATAAAATTCAGGCTCAAGTTGTCGCGGCATTAAATCTACCGGATGTGAAGCAACAATTTGCGCAATTAGGCCTTGAAGGTGTCGGCTCAAAGCCTGGTGATTTTGAAAAGTATGTGATTAAAGAATCACTTGCTGCTAAATTAATTGCCAGCAAGATTCCAAAGGAGCCAAAGTGAGTGAGCGAGATTTAGAGCCCTGGGAATGGCCAGAGCCGCATTGGCGAAAAATTGTTGAGCAGGTTAGAGCTGGAAAGAAACTGGCGCCTAGCATTTGGCCTAATGGGGCACGCTGCGCGATTGCACTCTCTTTTGATTCCGATCATGAAACGAATGAGCTTAGAGAGGGTGGTCAGTCGATTGGACGACTTTCACAAGGGCAGTATGGCAGTGTGCAGGCTATCCCTCGCATTCTGAAAATACTGGGTGATGAGTCTGTCACTGCCAGTTTTTTTGTACCTGCTGTGACAGCACTTTTATATCCTGATGAGCAAAAACAGATTAGTGCCCAAGGCCATGAAATCGCTTTGCATGGTTGGATTCATGAACGCAATTCGATTTTGCCGATTGAGGCTGAGCGTGACTTAATGTTGCGCAGTGCCGATGTACTAGAGAAAGTTTCTGGTAAGCGTCCTGTTGGTATTCGCACCCCCTCGTGGGACTTTAGTCCTAACACTTTGGCCTTGATTCAGGAGATGGGATTAATTTATGACTCATCTTTGATGGCTGATGTGGATTGTTATGAATTGATGATGAACGGCGTCAATACAGGAGTTGTCGAGTTGCCAGTTGAGTGGATTCGTGATGATGCGGTCTACTTCAATATGAATCGGTTCGCCAGCTTGCGTCCTCAGATATCTCCTACGGATGTATTTGACATCTTTAAGCGTGAGTTTGATGGTGCTTACGAGGAAGGTGGATTATTTCAATTAACAATGCACCCCCATGTCACTGGTTATCGCTCGCGGATTTGGATCCTTAAGGAATTGATTGCCTATATGAAATCTAAAAAGGATGTGTGGTTTGCAAGCCATGCGGACATTGTGAGGTATGTGAAAACCGCACATGCTTAGTCCTGATAATTTTTCTGACACTCAGAAAGTTGCCAAGGTAGTTATTCAAACCTCTGGTGGTGTAGTGTCTTCTCAACATAAACGCGCTGCTCAAGTAGGTGCTGCTATTTTAGAGCAGGGTGGTGATGCGGTTGATGCTGCGATTGCAACCTCATTTGCTTTGGGGGTGGTGGAGCCTTGGATGAGTGGCCTAGCAGCAGGTGGATGCATGGTGCTGTGGAGAAGCCAAGAGCAAAAAGCCTATGCAGTAGATTTTGGTATGCGTTCACCACGCTCTCTGGATCCCAAAAATTACCCTCTATCTGGCCAAGGAAAATCGTCTGATTTATTTCCTTGGGCACATGTGGTGGGCGATCGTAACGTACAAGGGGCCACGGCAGTTGCTGTCCCCGGTGTTGTCTCGGGGATGGATTTAGCTCATCAACGTTTTGGTACTAAATCGTGGAAAGAGTTGGTTGAGCCCGCTGCAAAACTTGCACAAGAAGGTTTGCTGGTAGATTGGTATTCGACTCTGATTACCGCTTCAAATGCACAATCGCTAGCTGCTGATATTGACGCTGCTAATTTATTTCTGGATCAAGGTCAGTGGCCTATCTCGGGTTCATGGACGGCATTAACAGAACGCCACTTAAATCAAGAAACGCTGTCTAAAACATTGTTAGAGATTGCAAATAATGGTGCGGAGAGTTTTTATCAAGGCAAGATTGCACATGATTTAGCACGGGATATTCAAGCTAAGGGCGGTTGCCTGAGCTTAGAGGATTTGAATCACTATCGTGCACACTGGGTAGATCCATTGGCAATGTCTTATCGCGGGGCAACTGTGTATGGTGTTCCTGGTTTAACGGGTGCTCCTACTTTGGCTAAGGCGCTCTCATTGCTGGAGCAAGGATATTTTCCAAAAGGGGCGAAACCCGATGCGCAGACCTACGTGGAATATGCAACCGCGCTGCATCAAGCATTTACTGCCCGTCTTGAAAGCATGGGTGATCATGAGTCACCTCAAGCGCCTGGCTCAACTACTCACTTTAGCGTGGTCGATCGCCATGGCAATATGTGTTCTGTTACTCAGACCTTGTTATCGATATTTGGTTCGCGAGTGGTGTCACCTTCGACTGGTATTTTGCTCAATAACGGCATTATGTGGTTTGATCCTGAGCCGGGCAATCCAAATTCTTTAGGACCTAATAAACGTTGTTTGGCTAATTACTGTCCTGTAATTGGTCGCACTGAGAAAAATGATCTATTTGCAATTGGCGCTTCTGGTGGTCGCAAAATTTTAGGCGCAGTGATGCAATTAAGCTCTTTCATGATCGATTTTGGTTTTGATTTAGGGCAGGCCTTTCATCAGCCACGCATTGATTTAAGTGGGGTGGAGAAAATTACTGCCGACCCCCATCTTGGTCAAGAGGTGATCGATGCCTTATCGGCAAAAATGTCGACAACCATCGCCAGAAGAAATATCTTCCCATATTCATTTGCATGCCCTGCAGGGGTAATGCGCGCAAATGAGCTCAATAGCGGATGTACTGAGGTAATGTCGCCTTGGGGTGATGCGGTACTAGAGAAGTAGTTTATTAATTGATGGTGTTGGGTCGAGCATGGCCCAGTCATTAATCTGTCATATATTTCTATATAATTGGAAATATGAAAAACACTGATGCTATTTCCGTCTTCTTGGCTCTAGGGCAGGAGTCTCGACTCAACATCTTCCGACTGATCGTTCAACGCGGTGATCTTGGTTTAACTCCAAGCGAAATCATTGAAAAACTAGGTATTCCTAATGCCACCTTAAGCTTTCATTTGAAAGAATTAGCTCAAGCCAATCTACTCCTAGTTGAGCGCCAAAGTCGTAACCTGATTTACCGTCCCAATGCATCCTTGGTCCAGAACTTAAGTGCATTCTTATTGGATAACTGCTGCGGCGGCAAGTCTTGTGCCCCAGTTGATACTCTTAAAAAATCTAAATCTAAATCTAAATGAAAACCTATAACATCCTTTTTCTCTGCACCCATAACTCAGCAAGATCTATTTTGGGTGAGGCCTTGGCTTCAACACACCCTAGCGGTCAGTTTGTGGGTTACTCAGCCGGATCGACTCCTGGCACAAGCGTCAATCCCATTGCTGCAGATATTGCCGTAGAGTTAGGAATGGACCGCACTTTATTGAAATCTAAAAGCTGGGATGTCTATGCTGAGCCTAATGCGCCGAAGATGGATTTCATCATTACGGTTTGTGACAATGCGGCCGGTGAAGTTTGTCCGTTCTGGCCAGGCCAACCAGCTACTGCACATTGGGGCTTTCCTGACCCATCACGAGTACAGGGTACTGACCTAGAAAAAAGAGCGGCATTTAATGCGGTGATGAATGGCCTGAAAAATCGGATTGATATTTTGGCTAGCATGCCTCTAGAAAAATTAGACTCTATGACTCTCAAAGCAATTCATACATCAAGTCAAACTCAAGCATGAGTACCTTAACAAAAGAACTTTCCTTTCTCGATCGTTATCTAACGGTATGGATCTTTGCGGCGATGGCTTTCGGAGTCTCTTTGGGTTTTATATTCCCTGGTATCGAGGGTTTAATTAACTCCTTCCAAGCAGGCACGACTAATATTCCCATTGCAATCGGCCTCATCCTGATGATGTATCCGCCGTTTGCAAAGGTGCGTTACGAGGACTTGCCTGATGTGTTTAAGGATAAGCGCATCTTTCTAATTTCCTTATTGATGAACTGGATTGTTGCCCCAGTACTCATGTTCTTTCTGGCAATTATCTTTGTACCTGATCAGCCAGAATATATGGCTGGCTTAATACTAATTGGCATTGCACCCTGTATTGCGATGGTGATTGTGTGGAACGATATTGCCAAAGGCTCAGCAGAATATGCTGCTGGTCTAGTGGCATTTAATGCAATCTTCCAAGTCTTATTCTTTAGTGTGTACGCCTATGTCTTCCTCACTGTTCTGCCACCATACTTTGGTCTAGCAGCATCAACTGTTAGCGTGAGCATGGGGCAGATTGCGGAGAGTGTCTTTATCTACCTTGGCGTACCTTGCATTGCTGGCATTTTGACTCGAGTAGTGATGCTTAAATTCATATCTAAAGATCGATATCACGAGGAGTTTGTGCCCCGCATTGGTAAGCTTACCCTGATTGCCTTACTCTTCACTATCGTGGTGATGTTTAGCTTGAAGGGTAAATTAATTCTGAGTCTACCGTTGGATGTACTCACGGTTGCCGTTCCTCTATTGATTTTCTTCCTCATCATGTTTTTCCTCACTTTTTTTGTGACCGGCAAGATGGGAATTGATTACAAGCGTTGCTGTACTCTGTCCTTTACGGCATCAAGTAATAACTTTGAATTAGCTATTGCCGTAGCGATTGCCGTATTTGGAATTAACTCTGGAGCGGCATTTGCAGCGGTGATTGGCCCTTTAGTTGAGGTGCCCATTATGATTGGTTTAGTCACCGTAGCCCTATGGATTAAAGAGCGATTTTTTAAGTCTTAAATTCACCCTAGGGCCAGAAGGCCCTTGTAAAACAGGGTTGTTTGATGTTAACATATTTGTTAGCATCACTAAATGACCTATACCATTCGCTATTACAGTTCTGAAGTGTTGGAGCAGATTTTTATTTTGCCTGTTTCTTTGCAGGCTCGGTACATTGCTTTAACTCAGCGCATGATTGAATACGGCCCACATTTGGGATTGCCTCATACAGATTCATTTGGAGGTGGGTTATTTGAGTTAAGGCTAAAAGGTTTGGAAGGTATTGCTAGAGTGTTCTTTTGCACCCTAGTGGGACGCGAGATTGTAATTTTGCATAGTTTCGTTAAGAAGTCACAGAAAACTCCTGACCGGGAGTTAAAGCTAGCTAAGTTGAGAATGAGAGAGGTGAAATAATGAAGTCAAAGCCATTAACTCATAAACAGGCCGTCAGTTTAATGTTGAAAAACGCTGCTGTAAAAGCGGAAGTTCAGCGATTAAATAAAGAAGAGTTTGCCATTCTTGATGAGATTCTAAAGGCCCGTAAGGCTGCAGGTCTATCTCAAGCAGAAGTAGCCAGAAGAATGGGTACTCAAGCACCTGCTGTTGCTAGGCTAGAGAGTTCTTTGGCTACTGGAAAGCATTCTCCCAGCCTAAATACCCTTCGAAAATATGCTGCTGCTTTAGGAAAGAGAGTTGAGTTACATCTAGTTTGATTGGGTAAGCCTTAGGTTACTAAAAGTTAGCGCCTATAAGCTCCCTCATAACATCTTTTTTACTTCAGAAAAGCATCATAGAAGGTTTTGATGATCAGGATAGTGACCAGAATAAAGAAGCCCTTGCGGATAAAAACATTGCCATGTTTAATGGCAATCTTAGTGCCAATTTGACCGCCTACGAGATTGGCGCTTGCCATCAGTAGGCCAAGTTTCCAGTCAAAATATCCGAGATAGAAAAAAACGCAGAGCGCTCCTAAATTAGAGGCGATATTGAGACACTTGGCTGGTGCTGCAGCCCTTAAAAAATCAAATCCTAAAATGCGGGTGTAAAGGATCTTATAAAAAGCACCTGCTCCAGGCCCCAGAAAACCATCATAAAATCCAATGACTCCAGCACCAGTCGAGGCTATCGCTTTTTGTTTATGGTGTTGGTGTTTGGGTTCGTGCACTAGGCCAGCGCTAGATTTGATATTAAAGATCAGGAGTGCTATTAGCAAGAATGGCAGAGCAGCTCTGAGCCACTCAGTGGGTAATTGAGTGACGAGGTATGCCCCGCCAACCGAAGCAAAGAAAGCAAATCCAGATGAGATGACAACCAGGCCCCAAGGACTTTTGTTCACTCTGCTGTACTGAATAGCTGAGCCAATGGTTCCCACAACTGAGCCAAACTTATTCACAGAGAGTAGGGTGGCTGGTGGAATGCCTGGTAATACTGCAAAGAGAGCGGGTACCTGAATCATGCCGCCCCCACCAATGATGGAATCGACCAGGCCGGCAAATAAGGCGCAGGCTAACAATAAGCTCAGGTCGAAAACGGAGAGATCAAGCATGTCGTCAATTACTTTTCTAGTTCTTTTATATGGTTGAGGCTCATTTTAGAGGTGTTTCTCAGTGATGGGCATCCGGGGAAGCGATAATCTCAGACATTGCTATGAAGAGTGAAATCCAAGGTCTATGAAAGTGAACTCTGAGGGCGTTTCTTCCTCGCGCGTGTATTTGCCTGCAGGCCAGAGTTATCCTAGCCTGCTCGATTTCTTTGTGGCTACTTTCCCGCATATTGAGCCTGCCGAATGGATAGCGCGCTTTAGTGAGGGCCTGGTAATGACTGCTGATGGCATTCGTGTCGAGCCTAATGATAGCTATCTTCCCAATACCCATTTACTGTACTTTAGGCGCTTAGCACGTGAGCCTGAGATTCTCTTTGAAGAGCAAATCCTGTATCAGGATGAGCATATTCTCGTGGCAGATAAGCCCCATTTTTTGCCAGTGACACCTAGTGGCCTTTACTTGCATCAAACCTTACTCAATCGACTTAAGAAAAAAACAGGAATACAGACTCTTAGTCCAATCCATCGTATCGATCGTGATACTGCTGGCTTGGTTGTATTTTCAGTAAATCCACCAGAGCGCGCTAAATATCAAAATCTCTTTAGAGATCGAGTAGTTAAAAAAGTATATGAAGCGATTGCCGCATATTCAGAGAATCTGATTAATCAACTACCAATGACTTATCGGAGCAATATCAAAGAGTCTGAACATTTCTTGCAAATGGAAGAGGTTGATGGCGAGGCCAATGCTGACACCTATATTGAGTTGCTTGAGGTAAAGCAACCTTGGGCTAAGTATCGCTTAACTCCGGGTAGTGGCAAGAAGCACCAATTACGTTGCCATCTTAACGCCCTTGGTATTCCAATACAGCATGATCAGATCTACCCAATTCTGACGCCTTACCAAGAGTTTGACTTAGACTTTTCTAGGCCCCTGCAACTCTTGGCAAAAGAGATTTATTTCAAAGACCCGATAACGGGTGATGATAGAGTGTTTATAAGTCAAAGAGAAATAGGTAATTCTTAGTCCGGGTATCGGCATTGTTCTCTTCCCCTGTGTCTGATAGCAGACAGTCTAGTTGAACTTTACTACATAGGCTGAATTCTGATTAGTCTAAATTAGGAAGAGAAGATACTTATGAAAAAGTTATCAATAATTTTGGCATCACTGCTGATGTCGGTAGGAGTAGCAAGCGCTGCTACTGGTAGTCCAATGGCAATTAGCACCCTAGAATTGGTGAGTGTTTGTTCTGACCAATCTAGTCCATCACCCCAGACTTACTGCGATATCTATGGTCAGGGGGTATATGACAGTTACTTAGTCACTCGTCATCCCCAAAAGGCTCCAGAGTTTGTTTGCGTCGTTCAGCCAGCACCTTCTCGTAGAGACGTGATGAATCAATTTGTTGACTGGGTCAAGGTGAATCCCAGCTACAACTCAGTACCTGCTGCAGATGCATTGCTACGATTTTTAGCAGTACGCTTCCCTTGTCAATCTTCAAGTATGTCGCCTGCAAATGCAGTGAATAAAATCGTTCGTTAAGCGCATAGGAAAATATTATGAAAACAACCCTTTTAGTTTTATCAGCCTCATCAATCTTGGCATTGTCAGCATGCACCAATATGAGTGATGCTCAACAGCGAACCTTGTCAGGGGCAGCAATCGGTACTGCGGCTGGTGTTGGTATTGGTGCCCTCACAGGCGGCGGCCTCTTATGGGGTGCTGCTGGCGGCGCTGCAGTAGGAGCGGTAGGTGGTTATGTATACGACCAGTATGAAAAGGATCAAAAGAAAAATTCTCCAAAATCAAATTCAACAAAGTCAACGGTAAAGTGATCAAATCTCACTTTAGCTCACTAACGAAGAATAGATCTTGATGTTTTTCTGATAACAGCTACATGCTTCGGCCTTAAGTCCTATGCGATTTAATATTTTCATTTCACCACGGTGATATTCAATGAAGCCTCGTCTACGAAAGTCAGCCGCTGTTGTTGTTATGCCTACACGTCTTACTCCCAACATGAGAGAAATAAACTGATGAGTCATTAAAAAAGTAGAAGATTTAGCACGGTCTTGACTCATTAAGAGCCACTTTGCAAGGCGAGGACCAATTTCATGAAAGTGTTCACAAGCTGCTGATAGTCCAAGCTGGCTAATTCGAACGGCAATATATGCGCTTATGATGTTTTTGATTTCTGGATTTTTATTTACTTCCACTAAAAAATCGTTTGCTCTAATCTGCCATGCGCTACCAGCCCCCTGCACAATAGCTCCAAAAGCGTTTGTGTTAGTTCCAAGAATAAGCTCAGCACCCAATACACCCTCTCTACCAATCATGCCAACCTCTAAGGGTGGATGCTCTTCAATATCCTGAATGATAGAGATAAACCCA
The DNA here is from genome assembly GCA_947452535.1 of Burkholderiaceae bacterium. GTDB lineage: Bacteria > Pseudomonadota > Gammaproteobacteria > Burkholderiales > Burkholderiaceae > Polynucleobacter. The sequence continues at coordinate 21,095 of CANGCM010000023.1, forward strand.
TCGATAGGAAAATAGAGAAACTCAATGGGTTCATTGACAATGCAAATGACTTTCGAGAGGTTAAAGTCAGTTAACTCAGCCTTGGATAAGAGTAGATCTTGAGCTTCTTTCGATAATAAATTGATCAGATTATTCTTGCCCATTTCCCTTAACCTCGAGGTTGAATTTAGAATCCTTTTTTGGGTGATAGGATACTAATAAAAGTAATATCTATTCCTCTTGAAGTATCTGCTGATCATTTGAGTTACTCTGTCCGTTATCGAACTTAATAGCTTTTTTTGAAGTAATTGATCGTATTCAGATCTAACTAATTGGTAGTATTCGCAAGTGCGCTGCTCAAGACCGATTCTCAGGAGTCTCTGGTTGGGCTGCCCTCATTGATGGGTAAAAAAATAGGTGACAGCTATCAGATCCAGTTTTAGAAGCGGTTTTCTATATTAGCCGTCGGTAAAAGTCTACCTGGGTTGCCTTGTAGGACTTCTAAGGCTTTCGACAAAGCACACTAAAATAGTCGTTAATTCATTATTGACTCAAAGTATCCGTGGAACCTAAAAATAAGAAAAGATTGGCCGTAGCTCCGATGATGGAGTGGACTGACCGTCACTGCCGTTCTTTTCATCGCACGCTGACTAAGGATGCCGTTCTCTATACGGAGATGGTGACAACCGGCGCTCTCATTCATGGAGATGTACCCCGTCACTTAGATTACTCTTTAGATCAACACCCCGTAGTATTGCAATTAGGAGGCTCTGAACCTTCTGATTTGGCTAAAGCTGCAGACTTAGCTCAACAATGGGGCTATGACGAGATTGATCTTAATTGCGGTTGCCCATCAGAGCGCGTTCAACGGGGGGCTTTTGGTGCTTGCTTGATGGCCGAACCAGCGTTAGTTGCAGATTGTGTCAAAGCGATGAAGAGCGCAGTCTCTATACCAATCTCGGTAAAGCATCGTCTTGGCTTGGATTCTATGGATGCCGCCAATTCTGAATCAGATTATCAATTTGCCTTAAATTTTATTCTTGCGGTGGCTGATGCGGGCGCAAGCCAAGTGACCATTCATGCGCGCAATGCCGTACTCAAGGGCTTGTCCCCCAAAGAGAATCGCAGTAAACCGCCATTACGTTATGAGGTGGCTGCAAAGCTTCGTGTAGATGCGCAAAAGCAATTTCCGCATCTCAAGGTATTGCTTAATGGCGGATTAGAAAACAATGAGCAAATTGCCGGTCATTGGGATGACTTCGATGGTTTTATGATCGGTAGGGCAGCCTATCATTTTCCGGCAATGTTATTGGGTTGGGATGATCTGATTGCCACTGATGGAGAAGCTGCAGGCTACTTGTTTAGTGAGACTGAGTGGCATCGCATTCAGATTGCTTTGGTTCAACAAGTTCAGGCCTGGTATGAGGAATGCCGCTCAAAAGACAAACCTTTTTATATTGGGGTATTTACAAGACATATTCTGGGTTTAGCGCATGGCAGGGCAGGCTCTCGTTATTGGCGCCAACGGCTCTCAGATCACCATGCTTTAGCTAAGGTGCAGAGTAAAGCGGCCATCGTGGATTTCTTCATTGATGCCAGCCTCACTCTGGGGGATTGGGCGGCTTTTGAGTATCCAGCTAGCTAACAAAGGCTGTGGAATCAGTGTTTTTGACAGGTTTTTAAGCAAAAAGCTATAATGTCACCTCTACAACGGCGGACGTAGCTCAGTTGGTAGAGTCCCAGATTGTGATTCTGGTTGTCGCGGGTTCGAGCCCCGTCGTTCGCCCCACCAAACAAAGTAAAACAAAGCTCTCAATGATCATTGCGGCGCTTTTTGCTCTCCCCGTTTAATGCTCATTATTGTATTGACATCATTCCCGCTTTAAATCAACTTGGCCTAAGAAAAAGTAAATCTTTTTTCCGCAAAGAGCTTTAAACAAGCATCTACTGCCTGTGCATCATAAAGAGTGCCACGATGCTGCTTAATCTCATCCAGTGCAGCATCAATTCCCACGACAAAACGATAGGGGCGATGTGTTGACATGGCCTCGATCACATCTGATAACGCAATAATTCTCGAGCCAAGCAAAATCTCATCACCTTTTAAGCCTTGCGGATAGCCACTGCCATCCATTCTTTCATGATGCTCTAGAATCATCCGCGCTATAGGCCATGGAAATTGAATATTTTTGACAATGTCGTAGCCCGCCTCAACATGAGTCTGGACCAGCATAAATTCGACTTTGCTGAGTTTTCCAGGCTTAGTCAGAATTTCAACGGGTATGGCAATTTTGCCAACATCATGGATAGTAGAGGCCAAGTCAATTCCATGAACAGTATCCTCGGGCAAGCCCAATTCCCTAGCGATAGCTGAAGCTAGCTGCCCAACTCGTTTCATATGGCCGGCAGTATATTCATCCCGTGATTCCACGGTGTACGCGATAGACTTGATCGATTCTTCTAAGCTTTTTTCTAGTTCAACAGATGATTTTAAGGCTGCTAAAGCCATCTTTTTCGCAGTGACTATTTCCTCTATTTTCTTTTCTTCGGTAAGGTCAGTGGTAACTAGGCAGTAAATATCCCCTGGACCACTTAAGCTGACTTTGCTGACAGAGAGATAAATCGGCACTTGCTTACCGTCTGTGGCAAGTAAAACCAACTCCTTGCGACGCTTTTCAGATGGATCAATTGTTAAGATCGATTTCAAAATCACTTGATTCTCAGGATTGAGCCAAGTGTAAATACTGCTACCGACTACGTGATTCAATGGTGTCTTCACGGTTTCTGCAAACCGTTGATTGGAGAATAAAATTAACCCGTCGGCAGTCATTGTGAGGGCGCCTTCACTCATTTCCTCAAGCAATATTCGATATGGCCGATCGGCATTGACGAGCGTAAAAATCTTTTCGCCAGACTCGCTAGGTACGACCAGAGCATCGACCGATCCGCCCTGAATGGCTAATAAGGCTTCTTGAGTCTCTTGAAGTTGTCTCCGTAATCCCTCTATTTCTGAAGAAGCGGTAGCTTGAATGATTGACTCTGATGGCATTTGTTATTGGGGTTTCAAATCAAGGCCAACAAGAACCTTTTCAGTATCGGATAAATCGCCAATAATGCGACGCAAAGGAGGTGGCAACTCTTTAATAAGGGTAGGGATTGCAATAATCTGATGGCCAGCTGCCAAGAGGGGTTGCTGATAGAGGTCAATGACTTCTAAAATATATAAGCCTGACAGTTTTTCTTCACAAATCTTTTTGATATTAATAATTGCTGCCATTGAGCGTGCTGTTGAGCCTGCGACATACAAGCGTAAAACATATTTTCTGGATTTATCGCCCTTAGCAGTCGTTTTTTTAGGATGAGCACGTAAATCAATCGATTTATCAATCATTTTTGATCTTTTGGGTTTAAGCCAATCCGCTGCAATATATCTTCAGTATTCGAAAGATCACCAATGATCTTGCGAACAGGATGCGGATACTTACGAACTAGTGTCGGTATTACTAGAACCTGGTCCTCCTCAGATAACTTTGGATTCTCCAATAGATCAACGATCTCCAGTTCATATCTATCCTGAATATGGTCCACACAGATCTTTTGGACATTTTTGAGGGCTAAAAGTGAATTCGGTGTTTTCCCGGCAATGTACAAACGCAATTTCAAAATGGAATCTTCACTAATATCTTCTTCTGGCTTAATCACTTTGATCTCCCCTTACGCTTAGTGCTGAGCTTGCCAACATCAGACCCACGCATAATTCGCATGGCGGCTTTATCAGCACTCAGCTGACTGGAGCGCAGCTTTTCTTGAGAGCTTAAGGTAATATTGGCCGCTTCTTGAGCAGCAAATTCAGCTCGCATTTCAGCAATTTTCGCATCTAAAATGTTACGCTTATTCTCTACGGCTAGGTGCCGTAGTTCAATATCTTCCTGCGCTTTAATATCGGATGCTTTTTCTTGTGCCAACATACTCAAGCGTGCGCCGCCAGTTAATATGCCTTGCGCACCAGAATAGACATCAATTAACTCAACACCAGTATTGGTTATTAAAAATTCACGTACTTGGTTTGAATGATTCATACCACGACTTTTAAGGATATATAAGCCGCGATTACGCTCGCCATTACTTTCAATATCTCGTAGCAATATCCATGAATCCACTAAAGATGAAATAGCCACATGTGAGGTCTCAATAGGTGTACCGCTGGGAGTAAGACTCGAGAACATGGCTGTAATGCCTTTAGATTTTAGAAAATCTACTAACTTCATCAGGATTCTTTTTACTTCAGTGGCGTTGGCGTGATCTGAGAAGCTTGTGATTGGATCCATGATGACGATTTTAGGTTTGAAAGCAGTCACCATCTTTTGGATCATAATTAAATGCATGTCAAGCCCAAATTGCGATGGCCTGACTGACTCAATTCTCAGGAGATCTTTCTTGATCCAATGTTCTAGATCAAATCCAATAGATTTCATATTTCTTGTAATTTGACTAGGTGATTCTTCGAATGCACAAAAGAGCACCCGTTCGCCTCGATTGCAGGCGGCATCGGCAAAGTGAGCTAAGAAGCTGCTTTTACCCGTACCAGCAGTTCCCGAATACATAATGGAACTACCTCGATA
>CANGCM010000024.1 GCA_947452535.1 Burkholderiaceae bacterium
ATCACGATGCTAACTAAAAATTCGTTTTTGGAAGAGATTCGTAAGCAGTATGTTCTTACCGCGAGAGCAAAAGGGCTTACCGAGAAACAAGTTCTTTGGAAGCATGTATTCCGTAATGCACTACTACCCTTAGTCACCGGTTTCCCAGCAGCCTTTATTGGCGCCTTCTTTACTGGTTCGCTCTTGATTGAAACCCTCTTTTCTTTGGACGGACTGGGCTTGCTCTCTTATGAGTCAGTGATGCGCCGGGACTATCCCGTAGTGTTTGGAACACTCTATCTTTTCACTTTGATCGGCTTGTTTACGAAGTTGATCTCCGATCTTTGCTACGTCTATATTGATCCTCGTATTCAGTTTGGTGCGGGAGGTGGCTCATGAATCGGTGGCATCGTTTTAAGAATAGCCGCATGGGTTATGTCAGCTTATGGATTTTTATGGCTCTGTTTGGCCTCTCGATGTGCGCTGAATTGATTGCGAATGACAAGCCATTAATCGTGCGTTATCAAGGGAAGTTTTACTTCCCAATCGTGAAGTCCCAGCCTGAACGAGTTTTTGGTGGTGACTTTGCTACGCCAACGGATTTTCTGGATCCGGATATTCGTCAAAACATTACGAGTAATGGTAACTGGGCAATCTATCCCCCCATTCCGTATAGCTATGAGACGCTCAATTATTTTTCAAAAGCACCTAATCCAGCACCACCCTCTTTTGATAATTGGTTGGGGACGGATGATCGTGGGCGCGATGTGTTGTCGCGCTTAATTTATGGTTTTCGCTTATCCATTCTGTTTGGCTTGGCCTTAACAATCGTTGGCGTGAGTGTGGGCATCATCACTGGTTCTTTAATGGGGTTCTTTGGAGGTAAGTTTGATCTCATATCTCAGCGCTTAATTGAGATTTGGTCTGCCATGCCCGAGTTGTATTTGTTGATTATTTTTGCCTCTATCTTTAATCCGAGTATTTGGCTATTAATTATTCTGCTTGCTGCCTTTGGGTGGATGGGGCTCTCAGACTATGTCCGCGCAGAGTTCTTCCGTAATCGCGCGCTCGAATATGTTCGTGCTGCAAGGGCGCTGGGTTTAAGTAACTTGCAAATCATGCGCCGCCATATCCTGCCTAATAGCTTGACACCAGTAATTACTTTTTTACCTTTCAGAATGAGCGCCGCCATTTTGTCGCTCACGAGTTTGGATTTCTTAGGTCTGGGTGTTCCTCCAGGAACTCCAAGCCTTGGCGAATTGCTTTCCCAAGGGAAGAGTAATTTAGATGCCTGGTGGATCTCACTATCCACTTTTGTAGTGCTAGTTGCTACCTTGTTATTACTGACCTTTATGGGTGAGGCTTTGCGTGATGCTTTTGATTCTCGCAAATCCGGAGCGATGAGCGGAGGGCGCTCATGAGTACGGTAAATCAATCGCACAAACTAGTGCTGCCACTGCTGCGCTATGAAGACTTCTCTATTACTTTTGGGTCGGGTCGTCGCGAGAAGTTTGCTGTTAGCCATTTAGATTTAGAGATTGGTGTTGGCGAGCGAGTTGCCTTGGTGGGTGAGTCTGGCTCTGGCAAGACGCTGACTGCACTAGCTCCCTTAAGACTGGAGCCAGAAGGTGCCAAAACTTCGGGCCGTATTTTATGGAGTGGCAACACTCAATCTGGACAAGAGCACACTCCAACACCGGTGGATCTTCTATCACTCCCCATCCAAGATATTCGAGATATTCGGGGTCGAGAAATTGCGATGGTGTTTCAGGAGCCGATGACCGCACTCAATCCATTATTTACTGTGGGCAATCAAATTGTGGAGGCGGTACAGGTATATCAACCCCTGATCTCTAATGCAGATTGCATCTCTGCGGCAATCGACTTACTCAAAAAGACAGGTATTCCTGAGCCAGAAAAACGCTTCCATTCCTATCCCCATCAATTATCTGGTGGGCAACGCCAACGCGCCATGATTGCGATGGCTTTGGCTTGTAAGCCACGACTGCTCATTGCTGATGAACCCACTACTGCTCTAGATGTCAGTTTGCGTCTGCAGATTTTGGATTTACTCAAAGAGCTGCAAGAAGAATCTAAGGATGATGGTGGTATGGCGATCTTGCTCATCACGCATGATCTCAATTTGGTAAAGCATTTTGCTCATCGCGTTGCCGTACTTAATCAAGGCAAGCTAATCGAGGTCGGATCAACTAAGCAGGTATTCGAGCATCCAGAAGATGCTTACACAAAAGCGTTGGTGAATAGTCGGCCTGTGCGCAATCTTGCGCCAGTCATGCCCTTGGCGCCTGCGCTGTTGAAGGCGGACAACTTATCCGTTTCTTATCCAAGCACTGAATCAGTCGCATGGTTTAAACAAGCCCCGAGACATCAGGTATTACGTAAAGTGGGTTTTGAGCTTAAGCAAGGACAGACCATTGGCATCATTGGCGAATCCGGCTCTGGCAAAACCACTCTTGGAATGGCAGTTCTAGGTTTACTGGGCGACTCTGCTGCGCAAATTACTGGCGAAGTTGATGTGCTTGGTCATGATTGGCAAAAATTAAAGCCAGTAGAACGCCGCGCAATGCGTTCAAGTCTACAAGTCATTTTTCAGGATCCATTTGGCTCGCTTTCACCGCGCATGAATGTGATGCAAATTATTTCAGAGGGCTTAGATGTTCACTTCCCCAAGTTGTCTGCAACAGAGCGCGAGTCTCGAGTCTTGGATATGTTGCGAGAAGTCGGCATGGATCGCTCAGCACTTCTACGCTATCCCCATGAATTTTCTGGCGGTCAGAGGCAACGGATTGCGATCGCCCGCGCTTTGATTCTGAAGCCGCAGATCTTGGTATTGGATGAGCCAACTTCGGCACTAGATGTGTCGATTCAAAAACAAGTACTAGCCTTACTTACTGAGCTCCAGAAAAAATACAACTTGGCCTATCTCATGATTAGTCATGACTTGGCAGTGATTCGAGCAATGTCACATGAGGTTATGGTGCTTAAAGCGGGTAAGGTGGTCGAGTTTGGGGATACCGAGACTTTGATTCAGAATCCCCGCCAGGCCTATACCAAGGCACTGTTTACAGCCGCTGAGCTGACCTAGAAACTTTCTTAAAGGGCATCTTCAAGGTGCTAATTTGGTGCATTCATGCCCCATAACAGTAAATATTCCATTGAAAACAATGAGTTATCCCAATGGTTAGCATTTGGTTAAGCGGGGCTTTTTTGTTAGAATGGAGCAATGTCCCTTCCAAAAGACCTTTTGCCAGTGCTGATCAAGCAGACGCCCGCATCCTTGCTTGTTGCGTTTGCACTTCTTAGTCATCCTGCTTTGGCGGTAGACGCCATCCCTGATGCCGTAAAAGACTCTTCCGTTGAAGTTGCCAAAGAGTCTCCAAAAGAAAGTATGTTTCAGGCAGGTATATCTTACTTTGCTCGCGTCTCTGATCGCTTGGCCGATTCTGTTACTGGTAAATCAGATGAATTGATTAATCGCGCCATGGAAGTCATCGGCGTACGTTATCGCTGGGATGCTGAATTGCCACAATCTGGTTTGGATGGCAGCAGTTTTGTTGGTTATGTCTTTAAGGACAAACTAGGATTTTTATTGCCACGCAAGTCCACCCAAATGAGTCGTGTTGGCAAACCCATCAATCGCGAAGAACTACAGCCGGGCGATTTAGTTTTCTTCAATACGATGCGTTTAACTTTTTCTCATGTCGGCATTTATGTCGGTGACAATAAATTTATTCACTCTCCATCTAAGGGCACTAGTGTCCGTGTGGATGATCTTGGTAGTCTCTACTGGGATAAGCGCTTTGATGGTGCTCGCCGCTTAGATGGAAGTGACAACTTAGGCGATGCAGAGCGTCAAGAGTTATTGAACGAAGTCAATAAGCTGAAGCGTAAATCTCGTAATCTGTAATTCACTTCTTTGCCTTAGAAGCTGGCGGCTAAGCTAATAGATGTCCCTCGGATATTCTGTCCAAATTGATATCGAAACAATAATCTCACCCTGCTTAATAGGGGGTCTGATGCACTGCGATCAATTTCTACGCCGGTACCCACAGAAGAGAGTGAATTAAACCCGAGGGCGCCTCGTAGTTGACCCAGAAACTCGGTGTGAGCTACTTCAAATACAGCGCGCAAGGGTCTCTCTAATGCCATTAGTGGAGTGGGATAGCGAGCACGAGCCCACATGCTTAAGCTTTGTGAGTTCGCGGAGCCTTCAACGGCGGTAGAGCTATCAAAGGTATTGATAGAGATATTGGTGTAACGTAACTCAGCATCAAATTCACGTTCGGGTTTGTAGTCTTCATAGTCCAGCATCAATGAGCCGCCAGCACCATAAGCATTCATGCGCCCCTTTTTTAAAAATTCTAGGTCAATCCCTTTTTGATTGTTGAGATAGCGGTAGGCAATAGAGAGATCGCTCTCCACATGGCCGAGCGTGATGTTGGCAATCGGACGAATACGCAAGTGATCGGTTAGTGGGAAGTCCCAGCCAATGCCGCCTGTGCCCGTAATGCCATTCCAATGTACTGGTACTGTCAAACCAGTGCCGCCACTACTATCAATGTATGTGGGGTTATAGCGATTAACCGCAATCGTGCCCTCAAGGTAGAGTGGGAAGTTAGCGCTCAGGCGATCGCCACCTCCCAGAGAAATCATTTGTAGGTGTGGGTTATCTCCGGCCTTGTCGGTGATTGATAGTGATCCAGTGGTGACATCTGGGGTGAGTGAATAACCTGTGACAGTCATGAAAGCGTCAGTGCGCTTCTTGAGGAAATTGTTAGCACCTGCAGTGAAATCGCCGGCTTGGGCATGGGTGTAATGCACTTGCAGGGCTACTAATAATGCAATCCAGAATTTCAGCAGGGCAAGGGTAGATTTCATAAGTTATACCGAGTCCTAAATTAATCACTCCCGCTTGGGAATGTAGCCCTAGGGGCTAGCCTCTAAGTTTTTCTTTCAGAGCGGCCATTTGTTCTTGAGATGCTACTTCACCTGCCAAGATCGCCGCATTTCTGGATCTGAAGTCGCCACTACTCATTTGTTTCAAAAGGGGGGTGATCACAATATCGGCACTTTTGAGTTCATATTGATTGATACTCCGCTGCATGATGGAGATTGTTTGCTGCAGGATGCCGAAAGTACCGCTAGCATCTTGATGCACTGGTTCTGAGGAGATATTGACTGCGATGACGATAGTTGCACCCATTTGCCTCGCATAGCTAACTGGAACGGGCGCAACTAAGCCGCCATCCACATATTCCTTACCGCTAATAACGGCCGGCTGGAATACGCCAGGGACACTGCACGAGGCACGTACTGCCAGACCCGTATTGCCAGATCTAAAAAGAACGCCTTTACCGGATTGCAGGTCGGTAGCCACAATTCCCAATGGAATGCGCATTTGCTCTATCGACTTGTTTTGAACCTCGCGGTTCACCATGTTTTGGAGGGCATCACCTTTAATGAGGCCGCCAAATCTACCGGCGAAGGGTAGGCCCCAATCCGCAATAGTAGCCTCATCTAAAGTGAGGGCAAGCCGGTTGAGATCATTTCCAGTGACTCCAGAGGCTAGTAGGGCTGCAATCACGCTGCCAGCGCTGCTGCCCACCACGATATCGGGTCTGATACCCTGAGCCTCTAAAGCCTTGATTACGCCAATATGAGCAAAGCCACGAGCTGCCCCAGCCCCAAGAACGAGACCGACGACTTGCTTACGAGGGCCAAATAAGCCACACCCAGCAAGGGTTGAGCTCCCAATAAGGGTCCCCAAACCAAGACCTAAGCCTAAAAAACGGCGTCTTGAATCGGTCTGTGAGGGTGAAAGTGGGGGTAGGTTCGTAATCTCGTGCATGTGGCTATTGTATTGAGCCTCCCTTATAATGAGCAAACGGTAAGCGAATATGACTTCGTCTTGGCGCGGGCAGCCCTCCCAAGTGGATTTTAGGAGATGAACTACCCGTTTAGCTAAAGAGCGCTACCAGAACACCACCAACCCATTATTGAAATACACTTTTTATAGTCTCATCAGGTCATAACCTGATAGCCCGAATTTTATGGATGATCACAATAAACGCGTAATTGAAACAGCCCTCTTGTGCGCGCAAGAACCACTGACAGTTGCTGATCTGACGCGATTATTTGCTGAAGATGTCACCTCTGCTGAGATTGATGATGCTCTCGTAGAACTTCAAAAATCTTGGGAAGAGAAGGGTATGGAATTAGTGCATATTGCAACCGGCTGGCGTTTTCAGAGTCGTTTAGCGATGCGGGAGTACCTCGATCGTTTAACTCCAGAAAAGCCACCGAAGTATTCTCGTGCGGTGATGGAAACCTTAGCGATTATTGCTTATCGTCAACCAGTGACTCGTGGCGAAATCGAAGAGATTCGCGGTGTTGCGGTGAGTAGTAATGTTATGAAGCAATTAGAAGATCGTGGTTGGGTCGAAGTGATTGGTCATAAAGAGACGATCGGTCGCCCCGGTTTATACGCTACCACTAAGCAATTCTTGGATGACTTAAGCCTCACTAATTTACAAAGCTTGCCAATGTTAGAAGATGCCGCGCCAATGGCTGCTGCTGAGCAGTTAGGTCAGGCAGTAATGGAATTTGATGCAAGTGCTACCGTTGAGACGGTGATTGAGTTGGATGAAAATGGTCAACCGCTTATTCAGATGGAGAGTGAAGAAATCACTGAAGTGACTGAAGAAGCTGTAGTAGAAGAAACAATAGATGATGCAAAAGAAGTTACTCCAGAGTCTGAAGAAAAATCAGACGAACAAAAATAATTATTAATGACAAGCTCCAACGAAAACGATTCATCCCCGATAAAACCAACATCGGATACTCCCTCCAATAAAGAGTCGACTCCTTCCACTGCGGATGGTGTAAAGACTGAAGGGCGTGAGGGTGGACCACGTCGTCCTCGCCGTCAAGGCGCAGGTCCTGGTAAGCATCCCTTTAATAAGAAGCGTCCATTTAATAAGGACCGGCCTCGTCGTGAGGGCGCTGAGTCTCATGGTCCGCGTGAAGGTGCTAACCATCAACCCGCCAAAATTGCCCCCAATCCAGCAGAGAGTGAAGCTTTATTTGCCTCGGTTGTTTCTGGAGAGTTTGATGCCGCATTAGATGCCCCTGAGGCTGTTGAGGTAAGAAGTCCTGATGGCATCAATGAGAATGAAGTTTCTCATCAGACCGGTGCCGAGCGTCGTGCCCAACGTGTGCGTCACGATGAGGATGCAGACGCTCCCAGTGAAGACGAGATGAGCAGTTTGCAATTTGCCAATATCGATGATTTACCGCTGAGCTTGCGCGACGAAGTCTGGTCTGATCTAGATGGTTTAGATGACGATGCTGACGACGAAGATACTGTGAAGTTACATAAGGTATTGGCTGATGTTGGCATGGGATCACGTCGTGATATGGAGGACTTGATTATTCAAGGGCGCGTATCTGTCAATGCTCTGCCTGCCCACATTGGACAGCGCATTGGACCCACTGATCAAGTGCGCATCAATGGTAAACCGGTGCATCGTAAGATTCAGACGAAGCCACCACGCGTCATTCTGTACCACAAGCCTTCAGGCGAAATCGTGAGTCAATCCGATCCAGAAGGCCGCCCGACTGTATTTGATCGTCTACCAAAACCACGTCAAGGCCGCTGGATTGCAGTGGGACGCCTGGACTTTAATACCGAAGGCCTGTTGCTGTTTACAACGTCGGGTGAATTGGCTAATCGCTTAATGCATCCCCGTTACGGTATTGAGCGTGAATATGCTGTCCGTATTTTGGGTGAATTGAGCCAAGAAAATACTGCTCTATTAAAGAGTGGAGTTACCTTGGATGACGGTCAAGCCAAATTCTTACGTCTTTCCATGGGCGGTGGTGATGGCGCAAACCGTTGGTATCACGTTGCTTTAACTGAGGGGCGTAACCGTGAGGTGCGTCGCATGTTCGAAACGGTTGGGCATACAGTGTCTCGTTTGCTGCGCACACGTTACGGCATGTTCCTGTTGCCCCCACGTCTGCGTCGCGGTAAATGGGAAGAGGTTTCACCAGAAGGCGTCGGTAGTCTCATGAGATCTGCAGGACTCAAGGTACCCCAAGCTCAAGATAAAGGTCGTGGGCCGGCTTCCGGAGGCCACGGGCGAGATCGTCACCTTGCTCCCAGCGGGGATTTCCAGCCAGACCCAATGCAAACTTCAGTCTCTTATTGGGGCTCCCGCGATGCTTTGACTCAGGCAAGTGGTCATCACGCCTTAACGCATCAAAGCAGGGGTGGGAAGCCAACAGGCAGCGGTCAAGGTGAAGGGCGCGGTCCTTTCAGGGGTCGCACCAACGCTGGTAGACCAGGCCAGGGATCTGGGCAAGGTGGTCAGGGTGGCCAAGGTGGTCAAGGTGGTCAGGGGCAGAATCGCAATAAAGGCAAGAAAGTCCATCATGGACAGTCTGCTTTTGTGACGGCTAGCCCTCAAAATCCTGGAAATGGCCCTAAACGGAGCGCACCAAAAGGGCGCAAACCCTTTAATAAGGGACCTAGAAAGCCTCGAGATCCAAGCGAAAGCTTCTGATTTTGATGGGTTTTCCTCTAAATCGGCTATAATTTTGGTCTTACTGCAGTTTGCTGCTGTTTTGTAGTTACCGACTGATGTTGCGATCAACGTAAGTCGGCCTGTTCTGAATTTCGAGAATATGGGCTTTAAGGCCCATTTTTTTTTGCTGTTTTGGATTAAAGGTTTGTCGTGAAAGATCAGCGGATTATTTCTGCGGAGGTTGAAAACTTAGGGTACGCGCTAGTGGAAATTGAGCGTGAAGCCGGAGGTTTGCTGCGGGTTACGATTGAAAACCCGGACTTCGAACGATTGATTACTGTTTTGGATTGCGAAAAAGTGAGTCATCAACTGAGCTACACATTGCCAGTGGAGAACATTCCTTTTGAGCGTTTAGAGATATCTTCCCCGGGATTGGATCGCCCAGTGAAATCCGCTGCGGATTTTGAGCGATTCTCTGGAATGGAAGTGGATATGAAATTGCGTATTGCCGTTGGCAATCGTAAGAATTTTCGTGGTGTGTTGCAAGGTTTGCTGAGTGGTGAGTTGGATTCGCCTGATGCGAAATTTGGTTTGTTGTTTGAAGGTGCCGATGGTGCCGAGTCTCAATTGGAGTTTTCTTTAGCCGAGGTCGATAAGACTCGGTTGGTCCCTGTTATTGATTTCAAAGGAAGAAAGTCATGAGTCGAGAAGTTCTCATGTTGGCAGACGCCTTAGCGCGTGAAAAAAACGTAGATCAAGCGATTGTGTTTGAGGCGCTAGAGATGGCGTTGGCATCAGCCACTAAGAAGCGTTATCCGACAGAAGATGTAGATATTCGCGTATCGATTGATCGTGAGTCTGGTGAATACGAAACTTTCCGTCGCTGGTTAGTGGTTCCCGATGAAGCTGGTCTTCAAGAGCCGGATAAAGAAATTCTGCATTTTGAAGCACTTGAGCAATTCCCGGACATGGAAGTTGGTGAATACATCGAAGAGCAAATCGAATCCTTAGCCTTTGGCCGTATTGGCGCACAAGCTGCTAAGCAAGTGATTTTGCAGCGTATTCGTGATGCCGAGCGTGAGCAGATTTTGAACGACTACCTTGAGCGTGGCGAAAAAGTCATGACCGGTACCGTTAAGCGTGCCGATAAGAATGGTTTGATTATTGAGTCTGGTCGAGTTGAAGCCTTGCTGCGTCGCGATCAAATGATTCCAAAAGAGAATCTTCGTTCTGGTGATCGAGTACGTGCTTATATTATGAAAGTGGATCGTGAAGTACGCGGCCCGCAGATTGAACTCTCACGCACTTGCCCGGATTTCTTGATTAAGTTATTTGAGAACGAAGTCCCAGAGATGGAGCAGGGTTTATTAGAGATTAAGGGTGCTGCCCGCGATCCTGGTGTTCGTGCAAAGATTGCTGTGATCACCTATGACAAGCGTATCGATCCAATCGGTACCTGCGTTGGAGTGCGTGGTACACGGGTTACAGCGGTTCGTAACGAAGTGGCTGGCGAAGCAGTCGATATCGTCTTGTGGTCTGAAGATCCAGCGCAGTTTGTGATTGGTGCTTTAGCCCCAGCACAAGTGTCATCCATTGTGGTTGATGAAGAACGTCACGCCATGGATGTGGTGGTGGACGAAGAGAATTTGGCTATTGCTATTGGTCGTAGTGGACAGAACGTTCGCTTGGCAAGCGAATTGACTGGTTGGCAAATCAACATCATGACTCCAGAAGAGTCTGCTGAGAAAACTGAAAAAGAGGCTGCTTCAGTGCGTCAATTGTTCATGGATAAATTGGACGTTGACCAAGAAGTTGCTGATATTTTGATCGAAGAAGGCTTCAATACATTAGAAGAGGTTGCTTACGTACCCCTTTCTGAAATGTTAGAAATCGATTCTTTCGATGAAGATACTGTGAATGAATTGCGTACCCGTGCGCGTGACTCCCTATTGACTATGGAATTGGCAAAAGAAGAGCGCGTTGGCGAAGTCTCACAAGATTTACGTTCCTTAGAGGGAATGACCACTGAATTGATTGCAAAGCTTGCTGACAATCAAGTTCACACCCGTGACGACTTAGCTGAACTGGCTGTTGATGAGCTAGTTGAGGCGACACAAATTGACGAAGAAACCGCGAAAACGCTCATCATGAAAGCGCGCGAACATTGGTTTACTTCATGAGAGGAAGTAGTACATGGCAACAACAGTAAAAGTACTCGCTAAAGAATTAAAACGTACCGCGCCAGACCTTCTGGAGCAATTGAAGGCGGCCGGTATCGAAAAAGGTTCTGAGGACGACAGCATTACCGAAAAGGATAAGACTGTCCTGCTTGAGCATTTACAAAAAGAGCATGGTAGTGCGGATACAGGTAATCGTAAAAAGATTACTTTAATCAAGCGCGAAAACTCGGAGATTCGTCAGGCTGACTCTGCGGGACGTACTCGTACCGTTCAGGTCGAGGTTCGTAAAAAGCGCGTGCTAGTTAAGGCAGGAGAAAAAGCGCCTGAAGAGGCACCAGTTCAAGCGGCTAAGGAAGTTGCTCCTGCAGCTTCTTCCAAACCCATTCTTTCTGCCGAAGAGTTAGAGAAGCGCGCAGCCGAGGCAACTCGCCAAGCGGAACTATTGGCTCGTCAAGAAGCTGAAATGAAGGCTGCTGAAGATGTTCGCCAAAAAGAAGCTGCCGCTATGGCTGCAGCAGCTGAAGTTGAGTCTGCATCTGACAAGCAGGAGAAGTCTGTTGACGAAGCTGTTGCTAAGGCTGCCGAAAAGAAGGCAAAGGTTGACAAGGCTGCAAAAGATACCGCTGATGCTAATAAAGCGCAGTTAGCTGATATTACAAAACGTCGTGCTGCTGCTGAGGCTGAAGCTTTGGCGATTCGTGACATGATGAGTACGCCTTCACGGGTGCTAAAGGCTCCAAGTGAAATTGCTGCTGAGGAAGCTAAAAAAGGCACTCTGCACAAGCCCGCTAAGGCTGAAGGTGCTGATGATAAGAAGAAGGTAGTTGCTAAGGTTGGCGGTAAGACTATTAAGTCTGCAGAGACTTCATCTACTTGGCAAGAAGAAGGTGCTAAGAAGCCAGGTGGTCTAAAGACCCGTGGCGATAGTTCTGGTGGCGTAGGTGGTTGGCGCTCTGGCGGTGGCAGAAGAAAGCAACGTCAAATCGCTGAGGCTAACGTTGACACGAACTTCCAAGTGCCTACTGAAGCTATTGTGCGAGACGTCAATGTTCCTGAAACCATCACCGTTGCTGAGCTCGCTCATGCCATGGCCGTGAAGAGTGCTGAAGTGATTAAGCTCTTGATGGGTATGGGTCAAATGGTGACTATTAACCAAATTTTGGATCAAGATACTGCGATGATCATCGTAGAGGAAATGGGACATACAGCCCATGCCGCTAAATTAGATGATCCAGATTTAGATCTCGGTATTGCTGGTCATGATGCAGAGTTGTTATCACGTCCGCCAGTAGTAACGGTGATGGGTCACGTTGACCACGGCAAAACTTCTTTGCTCGATAAGATTCGTGCTGCAAAGGTAGCTACTGGCGAAGCCGGCGGTATTACTCAGCATATCGGCGCTTATCACGTTGAAACTCCCCGTGGCATGATTACCTTCTTAGATACTCCGGGTCACGAAGCCTTTACGGCAATGCGTGCTCGTGGCGCTAAGGCAACGGATATTGTGATCTTGGTTGTTGCGGCTGACGATGGTGTAATGCCACAAACGAAAGAAGCGATTAACCATGCTCACGCAGCGGGCGTCCCGATTGTTGTAGCAATCAACAAGATTGATAAACCTGAAGCCAATTTAGAGCGTGTCAAAACGGAATTAGTTGCTGAACAAGTAGTTCCTGAGGAATACGGTGGCGATGTGCCATTTATTGGAGTTTCTGCAAAGACGGGTGACGGTATCGATGCATTGCTCGAGAATGTGCTCCTACAAGCAGAGATTTTGGAGCTCAAGGCAGCTAAAGATGCTCCTGCACAAGGTCTCGTGATTGAGGCACGCTTGGACAAGGGTCGCGGTCCTGTTGCCACGGTTCTGGTTCAGTCAGGCACGCTCAAGCGTGGCGATATGTTGTTGGCGGGTTCAACCTACGGTCGTGTTCGTGCAATGTTGGATGAAAACGGCAAGCCATGTAATGAGGCAGGCCCATCTATTCCGGTAGAAATCCAAGGTTTGTCGGAAGTACCTGCCGCCGGTGAATCTGTACAAGTAGTACCTGATGAGCGTAAAGCACGTGAGATTGCTCTCTTCCGTCAAGGTAAGTTCCGTGATGTGAAGTTAGCTAAACAGCAAGCATTCAAACTCGAAACCATGATGGAAAACATGGAAGAGGGCGCTGTTGAAGCCAAGCTATTGCCACTGATTATTAAGGCCGACGTTCAAGGTTCACAAGAGGCTTTGTCACAGTCACTACAAAAGCTCTCTACTGCGGAAGTGAAAGTTCAAATCGTTCATGCAGCAGTAGGCGGCATTACCGAAACTGACGTTAACTTAGCAGTTGCTTCTAAGGCAGTCATCATTGGCTTTAACTCTCGCGCAGATGGTGCAGCGCGTAAGTTAGCTGAGAATAATGGCGTAGATATTCGTTATCACAACATTATTTATGATGCGGTTGATGAGGTGAAGGCAGCCTTAAGTGGCATGTTGACCCCAGATAAGAAAGAAGAAATCACCGGTATGGTGGAGATTCGTCAAGTCTTCTTGGTATCTAAGGTTGGTGCGATTGCCGGTTGCTTGGTGCTCGACGGTATCGTTAAGCGTAACTCTAGCGTTCGACTCTTGCGTGAAAACGTCGTTATCTGGACTGGTGAATTGGACTCTCTAAAGCGCTTCAAAGATGACGCAAAAGAAGTTCGCGCCGGTGTTGAGTGCGGCCTGTCCTTAAAAGGCTACAACGATATCAAAGAAGGCGATCAACTCGAAGTCTTTGAAGTTACTGAAGTTGCCAGAACACTCTAAGAGCTATTGAGTTAATGCACAAAACTAGCCCGCATCGTAACCAGCGTCTCGCCGATCAGATTCAGCGCGACCTGGCCGAGCTGATTCCTCGTGAATTGCGTAGCCCAAGCCTCGGTTTAATTACTTTACAAAGTATTGAACTGACTCCGGACTTGGCCCATGCAAAAGTATTCTTTACTGTCTTGGGTGCTGAGCCTGAGGTGGCATTGAAGGCGCTCCAAGATAAAGCGGGCTATTTACATTCTTTACTATTTAAGCGTTTACATATTCACACTGTGCCTACTCTGCATTTTCACTATGACAGTTCTGTTGAGCACGGCATTGAAATGTCTCGCCTGATTGATCAAGCAGTAGATAGCGATCGAAGTGATCGCAAAGATGAGACCGCGTAATTTCATGTCTGTGCGTATCGACGGCGTTGTCTTATTGGATAAACCTGCTGGCATGAGCTCGCAAGGTGCAGTTACTGCCGTAAAAAGAGCATTCAATGCGGAAAAAGCAGGACATACTGGCACATTGGATCCGATGGCTACCGGTTTACTCCCGATTTGTTTGGGCGAAGCTACGAAGTACTCCCAGGATTTATTGGAAGCCGATAAAACGTATATCGCCCAGGTGAAATTTGGCCAGCGTACTGATACTGGTGATGCTGAAGGTCTAGTCATTGAAGAGTTCCCATTGCCTGTGTTCGCTGACGATACCGCTATCATGGCCGCATTAAATTCTGTATTACCTGCTTTTACTGGCCCCATCAGTCAGATTCCGCCAATGTATTCCGCGCTTAAGCGTGATGGCAAACCGTTATATGAATATGCTCGTGCAGGCGTGGAATTAGAGCGTGCCCCGCGTGACATTACGATTCACGCTATTCGCTGGACTGGCATTAACTGGCCGGAAGCCACTTTAGAAGTGAGCTGTAGCAAAGGTACCTATATTCGCGTACTGGCAGAAGATATCGGTAGGGCTTTGGGTTGTGGTGGACATTTAGTTGGCTTACGTCGTACCGAAGTAGGTCATCTCACCCTAGACCAATCATTTGTATTGGAAAGTATTCAGAAGGGCTTGCAAGATAGTTCTAACTACATCTTGCCAGTAGATGCCCTCTTACAAACATTGCCACACTTAACTGTGGATGAGCAGCAAGCAAAGCGTTTGGAGATGGGTCAACGAGTCCCACTCAATTTACCTTCGGTAGAAGCGCTCGTGCGTATCTATCGTGCAACAGCTGCACCCCATAACTTTATTGGTACTGGCGACTGGCGCTCTGGGGTCTTACATCCTAAGCGCTTGATTTCTTCAGCGCATTAAATATTTTTGACTTATTTATTTGCTAACCTTAACTAACCCTATTTTTAACTTCAGAAGCTTCACATGACTAAACGCGCACTTCGTAATATCGCCATCATCGCCCACGTTGACCACGGTAAAACTACCCTGGTTGATCAACTTTTGCGCCAATCTGGCACATTCCGCTCTAATGAAAAAATGACCGAACGTGTCATGGACTCCAACGACTTGGAAAAAGAGCGTGGCATTACCATTCTATCCAAGAACTGTGCAGTTGAATATGACGGCACACACATCAATATCGTTGACACACCAGGACACGCCGACTTCGGTGGTGAAGTAGAGCGTGTGCTCTCCATGGTTGACGGTGTATTGTTGTTGGTTGATGCCGTTGAAGGCCCAATGCCACAAACTCGCTTCGTCACTAAAAAAGCCTTGGCTCTCGGTTTAAAGCCAATCGTGGTGATTAATAAGGTTGATCGTCCAGGCGCGCGTTGTGACTATGTAATCAATGCTACATTTGAATTGTTTGACAAGCTCGGCGCTACTGAAGAGCAGCTCGATTTCCCGGTCATCTACGCATCTGGCTTGAATGGATATGCCGGAGAATCGGAAGATGTGCGCGAAGGTACTATGCGTCCATTATTTGATGCTGTACTGAAGTACGTTCCTGTGCGTGATGACGATCCTGATGGTCCTTTGCAATTTCAGATTTCTTCAATTGACTACAACAGCTATGTCGGTAAGATTGGTGTTGGCCGGATTAGCCGTGGTCGTGTGAAGTCAGGCATGGAAGTAGTTTGTATGAACGGTCCTGATGGCGTGCCATTTAAAGGCCGTATCAACCAAGTATTGAAATTTAAAGGCCTCGAGCGTGAAATCGTTGACGAGGCTGTTGCTGGCGATATCGCTTTAATCAATGGTATTGAGGATCTAGCAATTGGTACAACCCTTTGCGCGGTGGATAAACCTGATCCATTGCCAATGCTCAAGATTGATGAGCCTACTTTGACCATGAACTTCATGGTGAACACTAGCCCATTAGCGGGTCGTGAAGGCAAGTTTGTTACTAGCCGTCAGATTCGTGAACGTCTTGATCGTGAATTAAAAGCCAATATGGCTTTGCGGGTAAAAGAAACAGATGACGACACCGTATTTGAGGTGTCAGGTCGTGGTGAGCTGCATTTGACTATTTTGATTGAAACCATGCGCCGCGAAGGTTATGAGATGGCGGTTTCCCGTCCACGCGTCGTGTTCCATGAAGAAAATGGCGTCAAGATGGAGCCGTACGAGAACTTAACAGTAGACGTAGAAGATGCTACACAAGGTTCCGTGATGGAGGATTTGGGTAAGCGTAAGGGTGAGTTGCAAGATATGGTCAGTGACGGAAAAGGTCGTACCCGTCTTGAGTACCGTATTCCTGCGCGTGGTCTGATCGGCTTCCAAGGCGACTTCATGACCATGACTCGCGGTAACGGTTTGATGAGTCACACATTTGATTCGTATGCCCCAGCTAAAGACGGAATCTTGGGCGAGCGTCATAACGGCGTACTAATTAGCCAAGACGATGGCGAAGCAGTGGCTTATGCTATTTGGAAATTACAAGATCGTGGCCGCATGTTTGTTAGTCATGGTAGCCCCGTTTACGAAGGTATGGTGATTGGTATCCACAGTCGTGATAACGACTTGGTCGTGAACCCGATCAAAGGTAAGCAGTTAACGAACGTGCGCTCTTCAGGTACTGACGAAGCGGTGCGCTTAGTGACACCAATTGATTTGACCTTAGAATACGCGGTTGAATTTATTAGTGATGATGAATTAGTTGAAGTAACGCCAAAAAGCGTACGGATACGTAAGCGTTATCTGAAAGAGCATGATCGTAAGAAGGCTTCCCGCGAATAATTGCGCTGAGTCGTTTTAATAAGTTATGTTGCAAGCAAAATAAGAGTCACCTTAGGGTGGCTCTTGTCTTATATTGATGCCAATATTCCAAAAACCCGAGTAAATTATTCATTTCATGCTGCCTTCCATTGAACAACGCCTTGCCCAAGAGCTATCTGCTAAACCCGCCCAAGTAGCTGCCGCTATTGCCTTGATGGATGAAGGGGCTACTGTTCCCTTTATCGCCCGTTACCGTAAGGAAGCTACTGGTGGATTGGATGACACACAGTTACGATTATTAGAGGATCGCTTAGGTTATTTGCGAGAGCTAGAAGAGCGACGTAAAGCGATTGTTGCTTCGATTGAAGAGCAGGGCAAAATGACTCCAGAGTTACTCAAGGCCATCATGTTGGCTGAAGATAAGACTCGCCTAGAGGACCTTTACCTTCCTTATAAGGTCAAGCGACGTACTAAAGCACAGATAGCCTTAGAGGCTGGATTAGAGCCTTTGGCAAATGACTTGCTTTCAAACCCCATGCTCGAGCCGGAGATTGAGGCGGTGAAGTACATCAAAGAAGCATTTACTTCGGATCAAGGTGAAAACCCTGGCGTGGTGGATACTAAAGCCGCATTGGAAGGTGCGCGTCAGATTTTGATGGAGCGTTTTGCTGAAGAGGCTAGCCTGGTGCAATCATTGAGGGTGTATTTGCAAGACCATGGAGTTGTAGAGTCCAAAGTCATTGCCGGCAAAGAGCAAGAGGCTGAGAAATTCTCCGATTATTTCGATTACTCTGAGCCGATTACAGCGATTCCATCGCATCGAGCATTGGCTTTATTTAGAGGTCGTCGCGAGCAGATGTTGGTGGTCAATCTACGCCTCGATACCGAGGCAGAAAAACCTAAATGGGATGCGCCACATAATCCGTGTGAATCCCGCATTGCTAATCAATTTAAGATTAAAAATGAAGGCCGCCCTGCAGATCAGTGGTTAGCTGAGACGGTACGCTGGACTTGGCGTATTAAGTGCTCCATGCATTTGGAGTCTGAACTCATGAGCGCCTTACGTGAGCGCTCTGATGCTGAAGCGATAAATGTATTCGCCCGCAACTTAAAGGCTTTGCTTTTAGCTGCACCTGCTGGACCAAAGGTAACCATTGGCTTAGACCCAGGCATGAGAACTGGTGTGAAAGTGGCTGTAGTGGATGCTACTGGCAAGGTGGTAGATACCGATGTAATTTACCCGCACCAGCCTAAGAATGATTGGGATGGCTCATTACATACCTTGGCTAAATTAGCTGAAAAGCACAAGGCAACCTTGATCTCGATCGGTAATGGCACGGCCTCACGTGAGACTGATAAATTAGCGCAGGATTTAATTAAGGCTAAGCCAGAACTCAAGCTGACCAAGATTGTGGTGTCTGAAGCAGGGGCATCGGTTTATTCAGCTTCTGAGTACGCCTCAAAAGAATTGCCTGGTATGGATGTGTCCTTACGCGGAGCGGTATCGATCGCCAGAAGACTGCAAGATCCTTTGGCCGAGTTGGTCAAGATTGATCCAAAGTCGATCGGTGTGGGTCAGTATCAGCATGATGTCATGCAAACGCAATTGGCTAAATCTCTAGTGGCGGTTGTAGAAGACTGTGTGAATGCGGTTGGCGTCGACGTCAATACTGCCTCAGCTCCCTTGCTTGCAAGGGTTTCTGGTCTCACCAATACTGTTGCTGAAGGTATTGTTTCATATCGAGATAGTCATGGCGCCTTTCAGACGCGGGCAGATTTACGCAGTGTGCCACGGCTAGGTGAGAAGACCTTTGAGCAGGCGGCAGGTTTCTTGCGCATCATGAACGGCCTCGATCCTTTAGATGCTTCTGCAGTTCATCCAGAATCTTATCCCTTAGTGGAGAAGATTCTGAAGGATATTCAGAAGGGCGTTAAGGAAGTGATTGGCGATGCTGGAATACTCAGAGGCCTTAATCCAGAAAAATATGCCGATGAAAATTTTGGTCTTCCTACGGTTACTGACATTATTAAAGAGCTAGAAAAACCTGGCCGTGATCCACGTCCCGAGTTCACAACGGCAACCTTTAAAGATGGTGTAGAAAAAATCAGCGACCTCAAGGCCGACATGATTTTAGAAGGTGTTGTTACGAATGTTGCGGCCTTTGGTGCATTTGTAGACATTGGCGTTCATCAAGATGGTCTCGTTCACATCTCCGCCTTAGCCAATACCTTTGTTAAAGATCCACATACAGTGGTTAAGGCAGGGCAGGTTGTCAAAGTCAAAGTTCTAGAGGTGGATGAGAGACGCAAGCGGATTGCGCTCACCATGCGCCTTTCTGATGAGGCTCCTAAGACTCCTAAAGCTGCTCCAGGGGCAAGGCCGGAGCAAAGAGCAAATCACTCAAATGATCCGAGAGCTCCAAAAAATCAGGAGCTCAGAAAGCCCCAGGAAGATAGAAGGGCTGCACCCCCAATCAATAATGCGATGGCAGCGGCCTTTGGGAAGTTGAAGAAATAAATAGGGCAATTCACTCTCAATGCATGCTGTTATCAAATAGATAGTTGGATATTCATTAAGAAATCCTAGTATTCAGCTTGAAGTTTTTCAGGTCAAGAGCAAGAAATTCTTTTTTATCTTAATATGTTCGAATCTTAAAATTACAATTTCTTAGGAATTAATATGTTTGCTAAAACAATACTCAGCGTTCTTTCCCTTGGTTTAATCGTAGTAGGTTTATTGTATTTTTTTAACACCGGCGAGTATTTCATCTTTGCCATTGGCATGGCGGCATATTTTTTAGTTACTATTTCAGGCTCTATTTGCAAGAGAATGAATAAATAATCTCCTTAAGAGTTTTGCATTGGACCTGAATTTAGTTTGGGATGCTGCGATGTCCTTCTGTTATTGGTCAGTAAATTGAAGTTTAGCTAAACGGGCATAAAGGCCGCTGTGCTGAATTAAGTCAGCATGCGTACCGATTTCAATGATTCGTCCATTTTCTAGCACCACAATTTTATCGGCTTGCTTTACTGTGGAAAGACGGTGGGCAATGACAATTGTTGTCCGATGATCCATTGCTGCCTCAAGGGCACGCTGAACCAGTAATTCAGACTCGGCATCTAAAGCGCTGGTCGCTTCATCCAAGAGCAATAGGGCTGGATTTTTTAACAAGACTCTAGCAATTGCAATCCGTTGTTTTTGTCCTCCTGATAAACGAATGCCTCGATCACCCAAGAAGGTTTGATAGCCCTCTGGTAATTTAGAAATAAATTCATCGGCGATTGCGAGACGGGCTGCAGATAGGACTTCCTCATCAGTCGCATCCATTCTGCCAAAACGAATATTCTCCATTGCATTGTCTGAAAAAATCACAATATCCTGTGGAACAATGCCAATCAATTTCCTCAGTGATTCGAGTTGAAGATCGCGAATATTGACGCCGTTAAACAGAATTGCCCCGCTAATGGGGTCATAGAAGCGTTGTAATAGCTGAAAGAGTGTAGTCTTGCCAGCGCCTGAGGGCCCTACAATCGCGATTCTTTCGCCCGGTTTAATCTCTAGAGATACATCGGATAAAACACTATTTTGATTGGATGGATAGTGAAAGCCGAGATGATCTATCTGCACTTCAATACCTGCTGCATTGACTTGGGGTATTGCTTTCACATTAGCGAGGGCTTGGACGGAGGATTGCACGCTTAAGAGCTCTAGAAGGCGATCGCTTGCGCCAATGGCTCTTTGAGTGTCGCCTATCACTTCCGAGATACCAGCGATAGCGCCTGCAACAATGACGGCATACAAAATAAATTGAGACAATTCTCCGGCGGTAATTTGATTGTCCATTACCGCATAAGCACCAAGCCAAAGCACCAAAATAATGCTGGTAAAACCAAACAAAATAGCTACAAATGTGAGTAGGGCTCTTGCTCTAGTGCGAGTAATGGCGGCATCAAGCGCAGTATGAATGGATTGATCAAACCGATTAATTTCGATAGTCTCATTTGTAAATGATTGAATCGTGGGTATCGCGTTTAATTTTTCGCTCGCTAGAGCAGAGGCATTCGCGATCTTATCTTGCGAATTGCGGGAGAGCTTTCTCACGCGTCTACCCATGATTACCGTTGGAATAATAGTGAGTAATAGCGTAGCAAAAATCAAGACAGATAATTTTGGGCTAGTGATGAACATCATCACCAAACCACCTGTCAGTAACAGAATATTTCTGATCGCCATCGAGACGCTCGTACCAATCAGTGTTTGGATCAGAACGGTATCGGTGTTGAGTCGCGATAGGATTTCACCGCTGTGAGTAGACTCAAAGAACTCTGGACTTTGTTTAATGACATGGCTATAGACTGCTGAGCGAATATCGGTGGTAATTTTTTCGCCTAACCAGGACACCATGTAAAAACGGAGCGATGTTCCTAATGCGACTAAGCCAGCCACAATAAATAAGGTTAAAAAAGTTGTATTGATTTGGTTGCCACTGTCCGTGTTAAATCCCAAATCGATGATTTGCCTAAAAGAGAAGGGGACGGCTAGGGTTGCGCTTGCGGCGAGCACCAAACTAAAGATGGCCAATATAAATTGCTTTTTATATGGTCTGAAAAAAGGGAGTAGCGCTGCTAAGGTGCGGAACCCGCGGGGATTTGTCTTGTTGCTCTGCTTAGTCATTGAATAATCCCAAGTAATTATCTATGATAGTTCACTTAGATTGGATTTGTTTATTTAGTGATATCAGGAAGATGACAGGCAATAGCTCCACAAGCAATAAAGAACCTCTCTATAAAAGAAGTCCCTGGCTACCTCGTGGTCAGGTGCGCAGACTCATTTTTCTTGGGCTCATCATCTTTGGCTCTTATGGCTCTACTAGACATTGGTCCTTCCTTGTCTTATTGTTTATTTCGATTATCGCGCTCTCACCGAAGATATTGTTAGCTACCGCTTATTACTACGGACGATCTGCCTTATTCCTTGGTCAGCTGTTTAGTAAATGAACATCTTTTTGACTGGCGCTAGCGGTTTTGTAGGCAGTCATTTGGCTAAGTCTTTGAGTGCAGCAGGCCATGAAGTTCTATGCCACTTTCGTACACCGCAAGCTACCAATATTGAGCCTCACCCAAATCTTACGATTTGGTCGGGAAATCTGAATGATGTGGACAGTTTATCCAAGAGACTGCTGGGCTTCGATACGGCAATTCATTGCGCGGCAGAGATGAAGCTCTGGAATTCAGAAAAAGCACTACTAGAGACTAACGTCCTCATGACGCAACATGTTCTAGAGGCAGCAAGGAAAGCTGGGATTAAGCAGTTCATTTACATGAGTGATGCCTCGATTGCTAAAAATCCATTGGATCAAAATCTGAATGTTGCAGAATCTCGAGCTTTACCGCTGTTAAAAAACTTCCCTTATAGTCACAGCAAGTCCGAGGCAGAGCGCTTGGTTCTGGATGCTGGAAATGAAATGCTCCGCACTATCAGCCTGAGACCTGCATCCATCTGGGGCAAGGGTGATGTGGTTGATCGGAGTTTGGGCAGGGCGGCTGATCTGAATAAATTTGGCTGGTTTGATCAGGGCGATTACCCCTTCTCAACTTGCTATATTAGAAATCTTTGTGAGGCGGTTAAAAAAGCCTTGTTGTCAGATGCAAATCAAGCCAGTTTTTTTATCAGCGATGGTCCGCCAATGCATTTTAGGCAATGGATGAGCATGAGACTGAAAGCAGGTCATTACAAGGTGCCCACCTTATCGATACCCCGTTTCTTTGCCAAGCCCTTAGCCCGGTTTACAGAAAATGGCTGGAAATACTTGCCACTTCGTGGCGAGCCGCCTTTAATTAGAGAGATGGTTCATTTGGTAGCCCATCCATTCACCGTCTCTATTCAGAGGGCCAAAGAGCAATTGGGCTATGAGCCCCTCTATGCTATTGAAGCTGGCATGCTTGAGATAGAGGGCTGCCGATCGTTAAGGGGTTTACCCTAGCCATCTTGACTCCGCTAATGACGGGGTTTAAAGTTTTCCCAATCAGTGAGTGATCATTAATTGATGCTCTGATTTGAAAACGATATAAACCCTGAAAGGACGCGGAGCATGTTTAAATTTCATGATGTGAGAGACCAGATTTCTAAAATAGCCGGATTTTGCGGCATGGTGATCAGCATTACCGTTGCCTTCTATCTGATCTTCCCTGCAGGCCAGACCCAATCTAAGTTTGCTATGTTATTAGTTTCATTCGGAATTGGCATTGCTCTGAGTGTTCTGACCTTCAAGGCATTGTTGAAGTCACAACGATAAAAAACCGATTCCTGACCTCATAAAAAGCCCCAAGATATTGAAGATTTGGGGCTTTTCCTTTGCCAAAAATAGCCCGTCCATTAGCTCTAAACCTCATTTATCTCCATTTAATCGGTATAAACACTTATATCTAATAGCCTCCAAGAGGCTTTTACTACTAAATATTAAAAAGTAACTTGAGTAAATAACTAACTTTTGCTGTTCTACCCCTTTAGAAATTGATTTAATGATTTATCAGCTCCGTTTCCAATTCATTTCTTATAGCAAAGTCTGAGGTAAGAATTGAATTCTGTATCCCAAGAAGTTGTGGTTGATTCCCAGCCCATCAATTTCCAGCCCTTAAAAGAGCGTGGTCAAAGAGAGGTTTTCTGTGGCCTGACTGGCATTATCTGGTTACATCGAAAAATTCAAGATGCCTTTTTTCTAGTAGTTGGCTCTCGTACCTGCGCGCACTTGATTCAGTCGGCCGCTGGAGTGATGATTTTTGCGGAACCACGCTTCGCAACCGCAATCATTGATGATCGTGATTTAGCAGGGCTTGCAGATGCAAATGATGAGCTAGACAAAGTCGTAAAGCAATTGCTAGAACGCCGTCCCGATATCAAATTACTCTTCTTAGTTGGATCTTGTCCTTCAGAGGTCATTAAGTTAGATTTATCCAGAGCGGCGCAACGCCTGGGTAAAACGTTTGCACCTAAGGTACGTATTCTGAATTACTCTGGCAGTGGAATTGAAACGACATTTACCCAGGGGGAAGATGCTTGTTTGGCTGCACTAGTGCAAGATCTACCTCAATCGAATGAATCTGATGCAGTGGATTTGTTGGTAGTTGGTTGTTTGGCCGACGTTGTAGAGGATCAATTTAGCCGAATCTTTAAAGAGCTCGGCCTGAAGTCGGTTGCTTTTTTCCCGCCGCGTGAATCCACCCAAAGAACAGTTGTTGGTCCAAAGACCCAGTATTTGCTGGCTCAGCCATTTCTAACGGATACCGCCCGATTCTTAGATGATTTAGGCGCCCAAAGAATTTCTGCACCTTTTCCATTGGGAGTGGAGGGGACTGAAAAATGGTTCCTAGCCGCAGCTTCTGCTTTAAATGTATCTCCTGATGTATTTGAAAAAGTGATTGCCCCACAAAGAGATCGCGCTAATCAATCGCTTGAGCCCCATCGGCAGGTATTGCAAGGTAAATCCATTTTCTTCTTCCCCGACTCTCAGTTAGAAATACCGCTGGCGCGTTTCTTAAATCGAGAACTTGGGATGAGTCTTAAGGAGGTTGGCGTTCCTTATTTACATCGTCAACATATGGCAGAAGAATTAGCCATGCTAGACCCTAAGACGCAATTGTCTGAAGGGCAAAATGTTGAGAATCAATTAGATCGTTGTCGGGCTCAACAACCAGACATGGTGGTCTGTGGCTTAGGTTTAGCTAATCCATTAGAGGCGGAAGGATTCACTACGAAGTGGTCAATCGAGCTAGTCTTCACTCCCATTCAAGGATTTAACCAGGCGGCTGATCTTGCGGAGTTGTTTGCTCGCCCCTTGACTAGAAAACAAAAGCTCATGATGTTGGAGGAGGCGGTATGAAGTTAACGCTCTGGACTTATGAGGGGCCTCCCCATGTTGGTGCAATGCGTATTGCCACGGCAATGGAGAAGGTGCATTACGTGCTTCATGCTCCGCAAGGAGATACTTATGCAGATCTTCTATTCACGATGATTGAGCGCATGAAAAAGCGGCCGCCTGTTACTTACACCACTTTTCAGGCGCGTGATTTAGGTAGTGACACTGCAGAGTTATTTAAAGATGCTGCGAGAACAGCTTACGCTCGTTTTAAGCCCGATTTATTAATGGTGGGCGCTTCCTGTACAGCAGAGCTGATTCAGGATGATCCAGGGGGATTGGCTGCTGCTTTAGATTTGCCTGTTCCAGTATTGCCATTGGAGCTTCCGGCTTATCAAAAAAAGGAAAATTGGGGTGCGGCTGAAACTTTTTACCAGATGGTTCGTCTTTTAGGACAGTCATTCATCTTAGCTCCGGGGCAACAACGTCCAGCCAGGGCATCTGGTGCAAAACCCAGTTGTAATATTTTGGGGCCGACCGCACTCGGATTTCGTCATCGCGATGATGTCGAAGAAATCTCACGCTTGTTGCGTGACTTAGGTATTGAAGTCAGTGTTGTTGCACCGCTAGGCGCTGACCCAGCGGATATTGCTCGTTTGCATGAGGCAGACTTTAATGTGAACTTATATCCCGAGACTGCAAATACTGCGGCCACTTGGATGACTCGTAGCTTCGGTCAACCCTCAACTAAGACAATCCCCATTGGATTTAAAGGGACTCAAGCATTTATTACTGAAGTCTGCCAGTTGGCGGGTATTGAATGTGATGTTAAAAAACTCAGTCAATCCTCTAAAGCCCGTTGGTATGCCTTATCAGTTGATTCAACTTATCTGACCAATAAAAGAGTGTTTATTTTTGGTGATGCTACCCATGCCATTGCTGCAGCAAAAGTGGCCGCCCATGAAATGGGTTTCAAAGTCGTTGGC
>CANGCM010000025.1 GCA_947452535.1 Burkholderiaceae bacterium
GTGGTTCGTATCTTTAATACCTATGGCCCTCGTATGCATCCCAATGACGGTCGAGTGGTGAGTAACTTCATTGTTCAAGCTTTGCAGGGTAAGGACATCACCATTTATGGCGATGGCCAACAAACCCGTAGCTTTTGCTATGTCGATGACTTAATCGATGTCATGGTCAAAATGATGAACTCGGAAGTTGGTTTTACGGGCCCAGTCAATATTGGTAACCCGGGTGAGTTCACCATGTTGCAGTTGGCAGAAACGATTCTCAAGCTCTCAGGCAGTAAGTCGAAGATTATTTACCAACCCCTGCCCCAGGATGATCCTAAGCAACGTCAACCTAATATCGAGTTAGCTAAAGCAAGGCTCGGATGGGAGCCTAAGGTAAATCTAGAAGATGGCCTAAAAGAGACAATCGCTTATTTTAAGAAGATTGTTTCTTGAGTTAATGCAAAATCAGCCTGAAAAAAAAGTTGATCGTATTCGCTCCTTTGTTCTAAGGGCAGGTAGAACCACTGCTGGCCAACAGCGAGCGATTGACGAATTAGGGTCGCAGTTTTTAATTCCGTTTCAGGAAAAAGTTTTAGATCTCCAGGAGGCGTTTGGTGGCTCAGCCCATCCTAAAATATTAGAAATTGGCTTTGGCATGGGTGAGACCACTGCCAAGATTGCCGCTTTTCGCCCTAAAGATGATTTCTTGGCAATCGAAGTACATCCTCCAGGCGTAGGCGCCTTGCTCAAAGTCATTGGCGCAAATAATCTCAGCAACTTACGCTTAATTCGCCATGATGCAGTTGAAGTTTTAGAAAAAATGATCTCGCCGAACTCTTTGGATGGCATCCACATCTATTTCGCTGATCCTTGGCATAAAAAACGTCACCATAAGCGTAGACTCATTCAGACGGAGTTCGTTCAATTATTAGTTTCTCGTTTAAAGCCGAGCGCATATCTTCATTTGGCGACAGATTGGCATAACTATGCGGAGCAAATGCTCTTGGTCTTAAATGCTGAGGCTGATCTAGTAAATACCTCTACCGACAAAGTAGTCGTCAACACTTTTTCAGTAAGCGATGTGGCAAGCGAGAGTGAGATCACCAAGGGATCTCTTAATGAATTCAAGCCCACACTTGAGCAACTCCAAGCCAAGCATCCTGGGTATGTCGCAAGGCCTGCTTATAGACCGATTACGAAGTTTGAGAATCGTGGCATCAAGCTGGGCCACGGAGTTTGGGACTTGATCTACAGAAAAAAATAAACAAAGATGGAATAAAAATAAAGCCGCTGTTCAGCGGCTTTATTGATGCGTTTTGGTGTTTATAGCCCCAAGCAAACATATTTCAGCTCGAGATATTCGTCCATGCCATAGGTGCTGCCTTCGCGCCCAAGTCCGGATTGCTTCACTCCACCAAAAGGGGCTACTTCATTCGAAATGATTCCAGTATTCACGCCGACGATGCCGTACTCTAGAGATTCAGCGGCTTTCCAGATACGAGCAATATCCCTGCTATAAAAATATGATGCCAATCCATACTCACTATTGTTAGCTAAACGTAGTGCTTCTTCATCACTCTCAAAAGGGATGATGGGCGCTACCGGCCCAAAGGTTTCTTCATGGGTGATCAGCATGTCATTGGTGATGTTTGTCAGGATGGTGGGCTCATAGAAGGTTCCGCCCAAGGCAGAGGGTTTTCCTCCAGTAATCAGCTTTGCGCCTTTGCTCAGTGCATCAGCTACATGGCGCTCTACCTTTTCTAGGGCCGCTGGCTCAATCAGGGGTCCTTGAGTAATACCAGCTTCCAGGCCATTACCAACTTTGATCGCCCGGACTGCTTTAGCAAACTTCTCTACAAACTCATCTTGCACTTTTTTATGTACGTAGAAGCGGTTGGCGCATACACAAGTTTGCCCAGAATTACGATATTTGGAGATCACAGCACCAGAAACTGCAGCATCAATATCCGCGTCTTCAAATACGATAAAAGGCGCATGCCCACCAAGCTCGAGTGCTAATTTTTTAATAGTAGGCGCGCATTGCGCCATCAAAATTCGACCGACTTCTGTGGATCCTGTAAAGGAGAGGTGACGAACCACTAGTGATTCACAGAGTGTTTTCCCGATTGCAATAGATTGATTGGCATCGGCCGTCAAAATATTGATGACTCCAGGTGGAATGCCTGCCCTCAGGGCTAGTTCTGCAAGTGCTAATGCACTTAGAGGCGTGAGTTCGGCTGGCTTAATAACGATGGTACAACCCGCCGCCATTGCTGGGGCGATCTTACGGGTAATCATGGCGTTAGGGAAATTCCAGGGAGTAATAGCAGCGCACACACCAATCGCTTGTTTCATGACAATCAAGCGTTTATCGCCTGAGGTGGTGCTTGGTATAGAGCCTGAAACCCGTTTCGCTTCTTCGGCAAACCACTCAATAAATGAGGCACCATAAGTCACTTCACCGGTTGACTCAATCAAGGGCTTACCTTGCTCAAGCGTCATCAAGGTAGCGAGATCTTGTGTGTTTTGAATGATGAGATCAAACCACTGACGCATGATGCTGGCGCGTTCTTTACCTGTTTTATTTTTCCAACTTTGCAAGGCATTTTCAGCTGCAGTAATAGCAAGCTCAGCTTCTTTAGGCCCTAAATTACTCACCTCTGCAATCAGTTCATTGGTCGCAGGGTTAGTGACTGCAAAAGTATTCCCCGTGAGATTTTTTACCCATTCTCCGTTAATAAAGGCCTCTTCCTTGAAGAGGCTAGGATCTTTAAGCAACTTCCGAATATCTATTTTTGGCATCGCGAGTCTCCGAGATTTATCTGGCTAGGTTGATATAGCCATTTTATCCGGCTAGTGTGATTTTGGTAGTGGGGTAAAGTCTAATAAAAACCCCTAGACTCAAAAGAGGCGCAGGGGGACGTGGACCTGCTGTCGCGAGTAAAAGCTTGCTGTCTATTTAAAATTGGCTTGCATTTCAGTACTACGTAATTTCTGAGCCAAAAGATCTAAGACACCATTAACGTACTTATGCCCATCTGTCCCACCAAAAGTTTTGGCAAGCTCAACCGCTTCATTAATTGCTACTTTGTAGGGAACGGCTAAGTCAAAAGCGAGCTCGTATGTACCAATTAATAATGCAGCATGCTCTACAGGGGAGAGCTCGTTTATGGGGCGATCTAGGGCTGGGGTAATAATCCCCTCTAGCTCATCGGTGTGCTCTAACACTCCAGTAAAAATCCCTTGGAATAATTCCAGTTGGCAACGACGAAAGCCGGGATCCTCGGCCAGCTGCTTAGCAACCGCTGCAGCGTTGGGTAGGCTACCAGCTCGGCGCATGACTAGGCTTTGATAAACACCCTGTAAGGCATATTCGCGAGCACGACGGCGTGGTGTCAGGGAGCGCTTAGGAGCACTAGCAAGAGGGGTTTGTCCATTGATAGAGGTTTTAGTCATATCAATCATTATTCTTGGCTAGATTGGATTTCAAAATCAATATCTGGTGTGAGGGCTAAGGCAAGGTTAGCCATTTCAACAACGGTCTTGGCACAATCCGCACCTTTTACTTGAGCACGCACCTGAGCTTGCGCATCAGTTTCACAGGTGAGAACACCATTGGCAATAGGTAGGCCAGTCTCAATTGAGATGCGTGAGATGCCTGCAGCAGACTCATTCGAAACCAATTCAAAATGATAGGTCTCACCGCGGATCACTGCACCTAGTGCCACTAAACCATCAAATTCACCTGTTTCTGCCATCTTTTGGAGCGCGAAAGGGATTTCCAATGCGCCAGGCACGGTTACTAATTTGATGTCTGATGGAGATACACCCAGCTTAATGAGCTCTTCTATGCAGGCAGTGCTTAGGGCGACGCAGTGCTCATCATTGAAGCGCGCTTGAACGATGCCCACCCTTAGATCTTGGCCATTTAAATCGATGTCTAGAACGCCTACTGCTTGCTCATTGTTGGATGTGGTCATGTCTTTAGATTGCTGATGAATTTGGTTTGTAAGGGGTGTAACCGGTCACTTCGAGTTTGTATCCAGAAAGACTAGGTACGGGGTTAGGGTTGGCGAGTAAACGCATTTTTCCAACACCAATATCTTTAAGAATTTGAGCACCAATTCCATAGCTACGGAAATCCGTTTTGCGAGCCAAAGGTTTTTGTGCTCCTTCAGTATGCGTGCTATTGAGTTTATGAAACTGCGCCAGCCAATCAACATCATTTGGTGAAGCAATACCAGAGGCGTTTAATAGTACTGCTACACCTGCAGGGGATTCTGCGAGCTTTTGTAAGGCCTGCGCTAGGGGCCATGAATGCGTACTGACATTGGCATCTAAGAAATCTAAGACGGTTGCTGGCTCGTGAACTCGAACGAGAGTCTCTTGGGCCTCAGATGGCTTGCCATGAATCAAGGCAATATGAATGCATGAGCTTGGTGTGTCGCGATACACAATTCCCTGGAACTTGCCCCAAGGAGTAATGAACTCGCGCTCACCTTCGCGAACCACAATACTTTCATTTTGGCTGCGGTATTGAATTAGGTCGGCAATGCTACCAATTTTTAACTGATGCTCTTTAGCAAACTCTAGTAAATCAGGTAGGCGAGCCATACTGCCATCGTCTTTCATGATTTCGCAAATCACGGCAGTAGGAGAGCATCCCGCCATTGCGGCTAGATCACAACCCGCTTCGGTATGTCCTGAGCGAATTAAAACGCCGCCAGGCTGAGCCATTAGCGGGAAGATATGACCGGGCTGAACTAGATCATTCGGCTTAGCTTGCTTGGCTACTGCAGTCTTGATGGTGTGGGAGCGATCAGCTGCAGAGATACCAGTGGTGACTCCGGTAGCAGCTTCAATGGAAACAGTGAAGTTCGTGCCCATCGAAGTACCGTTATCTCTCACCATTAAAGGGAGGTTCAGTTGTTGGCAACGCTCACGTGTCAAGGTAAGGCAAATGAGTCCGCGGCCGTGCTTGGCCATGAAATTGACTGCTTCGGCAGTAACATGATCTGCGGCGAGGACTAGATCGCCTTCGTTTTCGCGATCTTCTTCGTCGACCAGAATGACCATCTTGCCAGCCTTGAGCTCGGCAACGATTTCTTCTGTGGAGGCCAGGATATTTTGCATAGCCTTCTATTTTAAGCTGAGGAGGGCTTTTTAGGCTGCAAGCCTGGCGCCCACTCTGGATATTTAGTCAATATCCAGCATTTCTGACAAGGAACACCCATCCAAAGTATTTTTTCTCCCTCTGGGTCTCGAGACAATGATCTATGCCCCAATTTAACCAAGATGGCCAAGAATCCTTAAGGAAGCTGGGTCTGTCTCGACATTCCAGTGGATTTATCTTGCTCGAAGTTTTAATAGCTATGAGTTTGGTCGCGACGAGCTGGATGGCTCTGGGGAATTCCTTTCAGCACCTGATTTTGCGTTTGGGGCAATTACAGGAAAAAAGAGTGCAAATGAAAAAAGAGCTAGATCAATACGAGATGACTCTATTTACCAAGAGGCAAGCAAATAATGAACTTCATCATTCAAGAGGGTTTGTAAGTGAGTCTATTGGAATGCCTCGTCGGCCTCATACTTTCTCTCATCCTGGTCACACCACTCATCAAAAATAGTGGTGAGTTGATCGTAAAACAGATCGAGTATGAAAAAAAGCAATCTCTTGTCTCTGAAGCCGATCGTGCTCTGGAATTAATGGGACGATCGATTCGTATGGCTGGTTATCGAAATATAAAATCATCGACCTCACTTAGAAGAAACAGTTCACCCATAAGTGACTTCATTCAGGTTGAAAAAAATAAGGGGTATCGAGGATCGGATTCACTCATGGTGAGGCATGAACTTTCTGATGGGATAGACTTTGATTGCATCGGCAATACTCTATCTAAGGACCGCACTAAAAATAATTTAGCGCAACAAGGTTTTCTGCTCGATCGACAGGCCTCTGTTCCGAAGGGTATGCGTGTGAATGGGGGTTCCTTAATTTGTCAGTCACTAGACCGACAGGGACGTTTACAAAATACGACTCTAATGAATGGGGTCCATTTTCTATCCATCACAGAGTTGCAAGGGGGCTCTGGCAGGGCCTTTCAAATCAGACTGGAGATGACCGACGGCGCCTTGATTCATCAGGGCTTTGAGCGTACCTTTGCAACCCGAAATCTTCCATGATTATTGCTTGGGTCTTATCTCTGTTGACATTGTTATCTTCGCTACTTATTCACTTGGAGCGCTTAGCAGCGCTTGAATTGGTGAGTGTCAATACTTACATCGAGTCGCAGAAAAATTTTATTGCAGCTGAAAAAGTCCTGCTTGAATGTGAGCGACATATTACAAATATTACAGCTTTAGAAAATCCTAATTGTCATATTCAATCTGCTGGAAAAAATCTTTGGCTACTTTCAAGTAAAGGAAGTACTACTTTAGAAGCCCTGGTATTTCTGGATGAAAAAACGAATATCACTACTCGCTTAAATTGGCGGCAACACTTTGAATGATCAAGAGCATGGCTTTAGCTTATTAGAGCTAATGGCAGTTGTTCTCATCATTGCCATCATGGCAGTGATGACAATGCCACTACTGCATCAACAAATGGCCGCTCGAGAAATCGACATTATTGCAAGGCGCTTTATTGCCCATGCGCAATTTGCCCGAGCACAAGCTTTGATAATTGGCACCCCCGTTCACATTGCCCCTCTCAGTGGAAAGCTTTGGGACGAAGGCTGGGTTGTTAAAAGTTCTTGTAATGATCGCCAATTAAAGTCAAGGTGCTTAGAGCGCCATTGGTTCTCTCAGGGTGTTATTGCACCAGTGTATTTCAAGGGGGGTGGCAAGCAATTTATCGATCCACACACCTCCAAAAGAGGGATTTTGTTTAATGCGGCGGGCGCTGCAAAGACTGCTCAAGGCGGTTTTGTAGCTAACCGGCTGATATTGGGGCACGATCGGGATCTCACCTTGGAGCGGCAGCTGATTCTGGGTAGCGGGGGTCGTTGGCGAATTTGTGACCCAGCCAAAGATGCCAAAGCCTGTAAGTAGGGTAAATGGGTAAATTTGCTGCCCATGCCCACAATCGGTTTTAATAGACCCATGTACAGCGCAGTTGACTACCAATTTATGAGCGAGGCTTTGGCTGAGGCTCAAAAAGCCCTCTATTTAGCTAACCCTAATCCGCGGGTGGGTTGCGTCATTGTTAAAGACGGCCAAGTGATTGGCCGAGGTCATACTCAGAAAGTCGGTGGCCCCCATGCAGAGGTCCAGGCTTTGGCGGATACAAAAGTCAATGGCTTTGACCCACTTGGATCAACGGTGTATGTGACTTTAGAGCCCTGCAATCACACTGGCAGGACACCGCCCTGTGTCGATGCTTTAATTGCGGCTAAGCCAGCAATGGCAATCGTGGCAATGTTAGATCCAAATCCGTTAGTGGGTGGTAAAGGGCTCGAGCGTTTAAAGGTCGCAGGTATTGATGTGCGTTACGGCTTGCTGGAGTCTGAGGCTCAGACACTTAATCGAGGATTTATTTCGAGGATGACTCGAGGCTTGCCTTGGGTACGCATGAAGGTTGCCGCTAGCTTAGATGGCAAAACAGCTTTACCCAATGGTCAAAGTCAATGGATCACTGGCCCTTTGGCTAGAGCAGATGGCCATCATTGGCGGGCTCAGGCCTGCGCCATATTGACCGGGGTAGGAACAATCAAAGAAGATGATCCAATGCTCAATGTCCGCGATGTCAAAACTGAGCGGCAGCCTTGGAAGATTATTGTGGATTCAAAACTAGAGACGCCACTCAACGCTAAGGTATTAAGTGACCCTCAAGCATCTGGCCTTATTTTAGTTTGTGCGTCATTAGATTCTCAAGACGCCCAAGAAAAGGCAAAAGCATTTGAGGCTCGCGGCGTTGAGGTGATCACAATGGCTAATGCCCATGGCAAAGTGGATTTGCCCAGACTCTTTGCTTACTTAGCGCAAGATCGGCACATGAATGAAATCCATGTCGAAGCCGGATTTAAGTTAAACGGATCCTTGCTAAAAGAAGATTGCGTTGATGAATTATTACTATATTACGCACCCTTTTTTATGGGTGATGGAATTGGTATGGCGAACATATCGCCTTTGACAGGCCTGGGGTCACGAGAGGATTGGCAAATCATTGATCAAAGCTTGTTTGGATCTGATCTACGCATCCGTTTGAGCAAGCAATAAATGCTAAGTAACAAAAATTAAGAAATCAAGATTCAGAAACAAAGAAAAAAGATACAAGCGCTTCCTCATAAAATTACAAAACACCAATCTAAGATCTCATTATGTTTACTGGAATTATTACTGCCGTTGGTCAAATTAAAAGTGCTGAGGCTAAAGGCGATGGTCTGCACTTAGTAGTTGAAGTGCCTGCGGGCTATCTTGATGATGTAGCCTTGGGCGATAGTATTGCGATACAAGGCGCTTGCATGACGGCTACGGAATTGACGAGCAATACCTTTGCTTTAGATATCTCACGCGAGTCCCTCAATAAGACGATTGGGCTAGACAAGGTAGGCCCAGTGAATCTAGAAAAAGCACTGCGTTTAAATGACCGTTTGGGCGGTCATTTAGTCAGCGGTCATGTCGATGGCGTTGGTAAGGTGGCGCACTTTGCGACTGTTGTACAAGATCCCTATGGTTCATGGCTATTGCGTATTGAGGCCCCAAAGGAGTTGGCACCATTTCTGGCATATAAGGGATCGATTGTCGTGAATGGGGTTTCTCTCACCGTAAATCAAACCGAAGACACGGCTAATGCCTGTGTAGTCGATATCAACATCATTCCCCATACACTTGAGAACACGACCTTAGGTAAGTTGAATCAGGGTGATGCGGTTAATCTAGAAATCGATTTAATTGCGCGTTATGTGGCGCGCATGATGGAAACGCAGACTAAATAAGCCCTACAGTATTTTTTACTTACTTTTGGTAGCGTGTCGGATCACTGAGATTGGCTTGCTTAAAGCCAATCTGCCTCAAACGACAAGACTCGCATTCTCCACAGGCTTCACCCAAATCATTGGCTTGATAGCAAGAGACGGTTTGTGAGTAGTCCACGCCTAAGGTAGTCCCTAGTTGAATGATCTCTGCTTTACTCATACTAATAATTGGTGCATGAACCCGAAAGCGATTCTCATTCTTCAGTGCTTCTACGCCAGCTTTGGTAGCTAAGTTGGCCATTGCTTCGAACGAGGCGACATATTCAGGGCGGCAGTCTGGATAGCCAGAGTAATCCACTGCATTGGCGCCATAAAAAATATCCAATCCACCCAATGACTCAGCCCAGCCCAAGGCAAGCGATAGCAAAATCGTATTGCGCGCTGGAACATAGGTCACCGGAATTTCTTGATCATTCCCTGGAATGGTTGGTATATCAATAGAGGAGTCCGTTAAGGCGGAGCCGCCAAAACGTGTGAGGTCTAAATTTACGACCTCGTGACGAATAACCCCCATTTTCTTGGCGATATGTTTTGCTGCGGCTAACTCTGAAGAATGGCGTTGTCCGTAGCTCACTGAAAGTGCATAGGGCGCGTAACCGAGATCTTTTGCAAGCGCCAGAATCGTGCTCGAATCCAATCCACCGGAGAACAAAATGACGGCTGCTGCATTTGGCTTGCGTGGGGCGATATTCTGAAAAGCGGCTGATAACTGAGACATGGAGGATGTATTAAAGCTTCCTAAGTTACTTCGTTGTAGCAATCAGTTTTTGCGCGTCTTTTGCTGCTTCGGTATCGGGATATTTGCTGATGATCTCAGTAAAAGTTTTCTTAGCAGCTACTTTATTGCCGTTTTCTAATTGCGCATTACCTAAGGTCAACATCGCTGACGGAAGACGAGGATGATTTGGAAAGCGCTTAATGAGGCTCTGCAGTTGGGCGATGGCAGCAGTGTAGTTTTTGCTTGCATACTTACTATTCGCTCCCCAGTAGAGAGCCAAAGGTAAGTAAGGGCTTTGGGAAAATTTTCCTGCAAAAGCGGTAAAGCTTTCATCTGCTTTTTTAAGATTGCCGGCTTGAAATGCCTTTAAGGCGTCATCATAAGCTTTCTTTTCTCCAGGCTGTACCGTTCCACTAAGCCCTTCAATCGTTTCAGTGCGCGGCTCTACATTACCTAAACGGGTATCGAGATCTTGATAGTAGGTCTTCTGACTAGTGCTGATATCTTCGCCTTGCTTCTCAATGTTTTCAATTTTGCCCCGAAGTTCTGCATTTTCAGTCTTGAGTTTCTCAATCTGGTTTTGTAAATCCATTTGTGTTGTTGCTAGAGATTTACGTAAATCCAAAATTGCCTTGCGAGCATCATCGTCAGCAAAGAGCGCCCAAGCGCTACTAGAAATGCCCAAGCAAATAGTGGTAGCACTTAAACAAAACGCTCGTGAGAGCGTTTGTTTTAAAGAGTAAGACTGCTTACGCATGAGTCGCATTAGTTGGTAATGTAAACAATGTCAGCGCGGCGATTTTCTGTCCAAGCCGCTTCGTTGTCACCTTCAGCCTTAGGCTTCTCTTTGCCAAAGCTAACAGCTTCCATTTGCTCATCAGATACACCCATCTGGTTAAGTGACTTACGAACTGCGTCTGAACGGCGTTGACCTAGGGCTAAGTTGTACTCTGCAGTACCGCGCTCATCGGTATTACCTTGAATAATCACCTTCTGTTTAGGATTGGCTTTAAGGAAGCTGGCGTGGGTAGATAACTGTTTTTGATATTTAGGCTGTACTGTGTATTCATTCAAATCAAAATACACACTTCGTTGGAAGAGGGGGCTGCTTGGATCATTCCATGGTTGTGAGCTGAACTTACCAGTACCACCATTGGCACCATTGGCACTATCGACATCATCCAATTTGACGCTTGAACACGCTGCTAAAAATAATGCTGTTATACCTACTAGGGTAGTTGTTGCAGCACGACGTGAAATAGAAATTTTCATGATCTTTCCTTTTCCTACAAAATAAATAAACCGGTAGTCAATATTATGCCCCCAAGATCAGTCTATTTGGGTAGAAATTGGACTTTAGATATCCCAAATGTAAAGCTTACCAAGGCTAAGCGTATTGAGAAATTCTCTTAGCCTTAATTAACTAATGGGCTTTAGTCCATAAAGGGACCCCAGGATGGCTGACGGACATCAGACCCTGGAATACTTAATACTTGCTTAGAATTTCCATCAACCGATACAGCGGCTAAGACTCTTTTACCACCCACCTTAGTCGAATACAGCACATAACGACCGTTTGCTGCAAAAGATGGCGACTCATCACTACTACCATCCGTTAAGGCTTGCGAATCCCCTGTAGCCAGGTTAAGGATATGGAGACGGAAGGTGCCGCCAATATTGGCAATATAGGCCAGATGCTTGCCGTCTGGAGAAATCTTCGGAGAGGTCACATAGCCTTGCTTAAAGGTGATGCGTTTGGCACCTTCAGCCTGTTCGCCCTCTGAGCTCATGCGGTAAATCTGTGGGCTACCACCACGGTCACTCGTAAAATAAATATAACGACCATCAGCGGAGTATTGAGGCTCAGTATCAATGGTGCTTCCACGAGTAAGACGTTGTAAGCCAGTGCCATCTACATTAATACCGTAAATTTGGGTGTTGCCATCTTTTGAAAGCGAAATCGCTAGTTTCTTACCATCTTGTGACCAGGCTGGCGCACTGTTATTGCCCTTTTGATTCGAAAGGGGAATCCGACGACCTGTTGCTAGTTCATGCACGTAGATCACCGGCTTACGATCTTCAAAAGAGACATAAGCTACTTTTTTACCATCAGGCGACCAAGATGGAGAGATGATGGGTTCACTACTAT
Organism: Burkholderiaceae bacterium; assembly: GCA_947452535.1. Lineage (GTDB taxonomy): Bacteria > Pseudomonadota > Gammaproteobacteria > Burkholderiales > Burkholderiaceae > Polynucleobacter. The sequence continues at coordinate 11,822 of CANGCM010000025.1, forward strand.
TCATGGCATTTCGAATATTTTGACCATCAGCGTCGGAGATCACTAGACGATAGCGTTTACCTTCTTTGATGACATAGGAGAGGCGTGTCGAAAAGATGCCACGTTCACCTAATAATTTTAAGATGATGTCATCCGCAATCTTGTGACCGACTGCGCGCAAATAATCAGTACTAGAGTTGAGATTGAGACCACCCAAGCTGAGGGATTTGCGCACATCAAAGAGTTTGTACTGAATCTCAAATTGGGAGGCGCTAGTTTGCACCACTGAACCTACAACTAAAGCGTCTGCACCGCGGGCCGCCCAAGATTTGTAATTAGGAGTGCCTTCATCGCTCTCGCTTGCATTGCCATTTTCTGTGTTTTTAAAGTAACCACTTCGCGCTAAGTCTTGGCGAACGATGTCGGTAATACTGGTTGGCAATTTGTTTTCATCTTTAAAGCGCATGACAGCGATGGGATACAGAGACTGACCAACGCCAGTGATCTCAATATTCATTTGCGCTATTGCTGGGGTGGCGATGCCCGTCAATGACAGTACTACTGCAATAAATAAAAAACACTTTTTAGCAACTTGCAACATGCTTTAGTCCTTGGGTTTAAAGGTCAGCTTAACTTCTCTTTGAGGAATTTTGCCATTGTCATCTTTCGGCAGGCTTTCTGCACGATTTAATGCGAGTAGCACTGCGCGATCCCATCCAGAATTACCGCTAGAGCTTGCAAGCTCGGTGCTCAAGATTGCGCCGTCGGGTGCCAGATTAACTTTAACGACTGCCGCAGGATTGCCGCTAATAGATTCAGGATTAAATACGATGAGCGGCTTTACTTTCTTGACAACTTTATCTGTCCATCCTGGGGGAGTAGTACCACCGCCACCTACTCCACTGCCACTAGTACCACCGCTGCCGCCTTCTGCACCGGCTGCTGCACGTAAGCGCGCCAGTTGATCTGCGCGTACTTTTTCAGCGGCAGCATTGGCTTTAGTTTCTGCTGGAGATACTGCTTTGGGAGGCTCTATTTTTTTAGCTGGCTCAGTTTTCTTAGGCTGCTCTTTTTCCTTCTCCTTGGGCGGAGTTGGCTTGCTTGGGGTAGCTGGCTTTGGGGTTTCTTTCACCACCTCTTTTTTAGGAGTTTCTTTAACTACCGGTTTTTTCTTAATGGCGATGTCAGCAGACTCTTCTTTCATCTCAGTTTTGAGTTCAGGTACGACAGGCGCCTCTACTGCTTGGCTAGAATCCCAAAGCTCTACTTCAACACCAGCAGGAGTGGAATTGTTCCAGCTAATACCAATCACCAGAAAAGCCACCAGGCCTAAGTGCGCAGCAAGCGAGAGACTAAAAGCACGCTTAGTACTCTCGCTTTTGCTTAGGCGACCTCGCTTAAAGCTTGATGTACCAGAGGAAAAAGTTTGTACGCTATTCATGGATGTAATACGAGGAGGTCTATTGACTCTTTACGGCAAGGCCGACGCGTTTCACACCATTTTCTTTAAGCTTTGACATTACTTCCATCACCACTTCATATTTGATAGATTTGTCAGCAGCAAGAACTACTGGTTGCTCAGCAGATTTTTCTGCTTGTGATCTTGCAAATGCGCCGAGCTCTAATTTATTTAAGGTTTGCACTGGATCACCATCTTTGCGAACAATGACATTTTCATTGGCATCAATGGTTAAAAAGACAGGTGGTAGTGATTGCACTTTTGCACCGCCGACGGTAGGTAAATTCACTACACCGGGATTCACCATAGGCGCTGTCACCATAAAGATGACTAGCAGCACTAACATCACGTCAATGTATGGCACCACATTAATGTCGGACATCGCCCGACGTTTAGAGGATTTTCTCAGAGATCCAGCCATGCTTATTTACCTGACGCTTGGCGTTGCAAGATATTAGTAAATTCTTCAATGAAGGTTTCAAAACGAATTGCCAGGCGATCCACATCGGTTGCCGCGCGGTTATAGGCAACTACCGCGGGAATAGCAGCAAATAGTCCGATAGCTGTGGCTACCAGTGCCTCTGCAATACCGGGGGCTACTGCTGCCAAGGTAGCATTTTGGACATTGGCTAAGCCCCGGAAGGCGTGCATGATCCCCCAGACGGTACCAAAGAGACCAATATACGGAGACACTGAACCTACCGAGGCCAGAAATGGGAGATTAGCTTCTAGCATGTCCATTTCGCGTTGGTAGGTGGCTTTCATGGCACGCCGAGCTGCATCGATTTCATGGACTTTCATGAATTCCTGCATACCTGCTTCAAAGATATGCTCTAACACTGCATCGCTACGGGTATTGCGCTGGGCAGCGCTTAAGAGGGTTTTTAGGTCTCCACCAGCCCAGAAGTCGCGCTCAAAGCGCTCAGTATCTCGTCTGACGCCACGCAAAATAGCCGTTTTCTTAAAAATGATGGTCCAAGAGGCCACGGACATGCCCAGTAATAACAACATTACTAGCTGGACTAATAGGCTGGCATTGAGCACCAGAGAGAGGAATGAGAGGTCTTGTGTAGGTGTCATGGTGGATTTTGTATGATGTAGGTTGATTTTACTAAGTTAATTCACTTAGTAATCCAACTTCTTCAGGATTTTTACTATGTTTGACCGCCAAAACACCTTAGCCAAAACTGACCCAGAACTGTGGGCATCCATTCAGAATGAAAATAAGCGTCAAGAAGACCATATTGAGCTCATTGCTTCTGAGAACTATGCCTCACCAGCGGTGATGCAGGCGCAGGGCTCTCAGCTAACTAATAAGTACGCTGAAGGCTACCCAGGCAGGCGTTACTACGGCGGTTGTGAGTTTGTGGATGTGGCTGAGCAATTAGCGATTGATCGAGTGAAGGCGCTGTATGGTGCTGAGGCAGCGAACGTGCAGCCCCATTGTGGCGCATCTGCCAATCAAGCAGTGTTCTTGGCTTTCCTAAAGCCGGGTGACACTTTTATGGGCATGAGCTTGGCTGAAGGCGGTCACTTGACTCACGGTATGGCACTCAACATGAGTGGTAAATGGTTCAACCCGATTTCCTATGGTCTCGATAAAAATGAGGCGATCGATTACGAGCAAATGGAGCGTTTAGCTCGTGAGCACAAACCCAAATTGATTATTGCTGGTGCATCTGCCTACTCTCTCACGATTGATTGGGAGCGTATTGGCAAGCTATCAAAAGAAGTCGGTGCAATTTTCATGGTGGACATGGCGCATTACTCTGGCCTGATTGCCGCTGGCGTTTATCCTAATCCAGTACCGCACGCAGATATCGTGACTTCTACAACACACAAGAGTTTGCGTGGCCCTCGTGGCGGCATTATCTTGATGAAGGCTGAGCACGAGAAGGCAATTAACTCTGCAGTATTTCCAGGTCTACAAGGTGGCCCTTTAATGCATGTGATTGCAGCTAAGGCAACAGCATTTAAAGAAGCGCAAGAACCTGGTTTTATTGAGTATCAAAAGCAAGTCATTGCTAACGCAAAAGCCTTAGCTGAATCACTTATATCTCGTGGTCTGCGGATTGTGTCTGGTGGAACCGAGTCACACGTGATGTTAGTTGATTTACGTGCTAAGAAGATGACGGGCAAAGAGGCTGAGCGTGTATTGGGTGAAGCGCATATTACCTGCAATAAAAACGGCATCCCGAATGATCCAGAAAAACCAATGGTGACTAGTGGCATTCGTTTGGGCTCACCTGCAATGACGACTCGTGGTTTTAAAGAAGCGGAAGCAAGGCAAGTGGGTAATTTCATTGCAGATGTGTTGGACAACCCCAATGATCCGGCAAATATTGCTAAGGTCCGCGCACAAGTTGCTGAGCTAACTAAGCGCTTCCCGGTTTACGGTTAAGCAACAGACCCTATCAATAGAGCATAAAGAGAGTATTCATTGCGCTGCCCTTTTTGTCATAACGACGATACCCAGGTACTAGATACCAGGGTATCTGACGAGGGCGACACTATTCGCCGTCGTCGCCGTTGTGCTAAATGCGATAAACGATTTACCACCTATGAGCGCATAGAGCTAGTACTTCCAGCGATCGTAAAGAAGAATGGCAGTCGCGTTGATTACAGCCATGACAAGCTAGCAAGTTCAATTAAGTTGGCTTTGCGAAAGCGCCCAGTATCCTCTGACTCTGTAGATGAAGCCATTGCTCGTATTGAGGAAAAGCTTCTTAGCCTTGGCGAAAAAGAAATCCCCAGTGAGCGCGTAGGTGAGTTAGTAATGCGTGAGCTTAAGCGCCTAGATAAGGTGGCTTATATCCGCTTTGCCTCGGTCTATAGAAGCTTTGCTGATATTGAATCTTTTGAGAGTGCACTTAAAGAACTAAAGTAGCGAGGTGGTGCTAGTAATAAAAATGGACTGCATTGCAGTCCATTTTTGCATTCGCAAGCTGCGAAAAAATGGGTTACTTCAATTCTGCAAAGATAGAAGCAGTAATGTCATCCACGTTACCGGTGCCGCTGACCTTGCGATAGGCTGGAGCCTTTACTTTGTCACCTACATTATTTTGAGTTGCCCAAGTAGAGTAGTAATCCACAAGCGGTCGAGTTTGATCGTCGTATACCTGCAAACGCTTACGAACAGTTTCTTCCTTATCATCGTCACGCTGAATTAAGGCTTCATTAGTGACATCATCTTTACCTTCAACTTTTGGCGGGTTGAATGTGATGTGATAGGTGCGACCAGAGGCTGGATGAACACGACGACCACTCATGCGATCAATGATGGCATCAAATGGAACATCGATTTCTAGAACGTAATCTATTGGCACACCTGCATCTTTCATGGCTTGTGCCTGAGGGATGGTCCTTGGAAAACCATCAAACAAATAACCTTTACTGCAATCAGCTTGGGTTAAGCGATCTTTAACTAAACCGATGATGATGTCATCAGAAACAAGTCCACCGGCATCCATAATCTTTTTAGCGGCGATGCCAAGTTCAGTTCCTGCTTTCACGGCAGCGCGTAACATATCGCCAGTAGAGATTTGTGGAATGGCAAATTGTTTACAAATGAACTGAGCTTGTGTTCCTTTGCCAGCACCTGGTGCACCTAGCAGAATCAACCGCATCGTTTTCCCCTTAGAAGAACCTCATTGTCCCGTATTTTTTCGGGATCTCTAGTATCGAATTCCTAGGATTATCCCCGAGATGCCTTGGGAGTCAGGATTCTGGTTTATCTGGCCAAGATGCGACGTACTCGCTCTAGGTCTTCGGCGGTATCAACTCCGGCTGGCGGGGCTTCGCTGGCAGTATGCACTGCAATACGGTAGCCATTCCAGAGGGCGCGAAGCTGTTCTAGAGCCTCTGCCAGCTCTGGTGGAGCTGGTTCTAAACGGGTATAGGCCTCTAGAAAATCTGCCCGGTAGGCATAAATCCCTAAGTGGCGCAAATGAGGCATGTTCTGAGCTGATTCTGGATCGCGCACGAAAGGAATACTCGCTCTTGAGAAATACAGCGCTTCACCAAGGCGGTTAAGAACAACCTTAACTACATTGGGATTCGTCATTTCTGCAGCGTGAGTAATGGGCACGGCAACAGTAGAGATTGCACAAGCAGTGTTATCAGCCAATGTTTTTGCAACTTGATTAATCAGCTCTGGCGGAATTAAGGGCTCATCTCCCTGCACATTCACCACCAAGGTATCGGCAGGAAGTTTTAATAGTTGCGCCACTTCAGCAATCCGATCAGTACCAGTAGGATGATCTGAGCTAGTTAAGAGACATTCAATGCGGTATTCATCACAGACTGCCTGAATTTCTGAAGAGTCGGTGGCAACAACCACGCTCTGTGCTTGTGACTGTTGGGCGCGCTCAGCAACGCGGATCACCATCGGTTTGCCACCAATATCAGCCAGTGGTTTTCGAGGTAAGCGAGTGGATCCCAACCTAGCAGGAATGACAACTAAAAATTCCGGGGGCTTAATGCTCATGCTAGATGGGTGCTTGATTTATCTGCATTCATCGGCAGAAAGACTGCGTGCTTCGTCAACCAACATCACTGGGATGTCATTTCGAATGGGGTATGCCAGTCGATCCGCTTTGCAAATCAGTTCATGCTTTTCCGAATCTAAATGCAAAGTACTTTTGCATAAAGGGCAAACCAAAATCTCCAGTAATCGCTTGTCCATATTTGATCTTTGCTATCTTTTATAAGGTGTATTGATTTGGATCGGGTCTTTGCAAAATTGATTGCAGCCATTCTGATAATGCATTTGGTATTTCTAAACTCATGGGAACCACCCAAATACGTTCATCATTGATTAAGGCACATTTTACGGCATCCTTCTCCGTAATCAGAATGCATTCTGCGTTTATTTCAGAAAAAAATTCCGGGGTAAAGCTGCTGTGATCGGGTAGTCCAATCGATTTTGCTGCAATGCCGTGCTTCAGCAAATCATCAAAAAAGCGTTGTGGATTGCCGATCGCAGCGACGGTAGTAATTTTGTTTGGTAGATAGGTATCAGCCATAGTCGTGAGTGATTGCGTATTACTGTGATTGACTAGTTGATAGGGTGTGCCTAATTGGCTATTTAGTGTGAATGCACGGCGCCCGAGAAAATACTCATCACTATGGCTGTTGGGTGCATTCATACCGGTCATGAGTGTTGCATCACGCTCTCGAGATGCAGGCTCTCGTAAGGGTCCAGCTGGCATTAGAAAACCATTACCTTCCCCGCGCTGATCTCGCACTACCAATTCAATATCGCGACCACCCTCGCGAGCAGGCCAACGAACTAAACCCCGATGCTGTAAACCATCATCGCTGATGATGACATTGACTACGGGATCCTTCTTTAAAAGTGATCGAATACTTTGTACTCGCTTGGGATGCACCCAAATCGGAAATTGATCCTGTGTACGCTTAGCAATTAAGACGGGCTCATCGCCTACTTGCGATGGATCAGAATTACTGAATACTTGGATCGGCAATGTTGCTGTTCTAGCTCCGTAACCCCTGCTAATAATTCCTGGCTTCCAACCCAGGTAGGCAAGACGTTCAGCTAGTGCAATAACAATGGGTGTTTTGCCGGTGCCACCCACGCGGATATTGCCAACAATAATGATCGGTACTTTTTGGGACTTTTGTTTTCTGAAATCAAGGTCATTAATCAGATCAAGGAGATAATTTATCTGACCGTAAACCCATGATAGTGGCCACAGCAATATGCTCGTTGGCCCGCGCCTCTCCCAAAACTGAGGAGCCTTATTCAATAAAGAAGAGCGCTTGGAGAGTTGCTTAATTGATCGCATTAGAAATCATTTGCACTAATTTTTTATTTCTTCGTTTGACTGCTAAAAACAATATTAGATAAGTTGGCATCGCGCGCTGCTTCAAGGGCGTTCATCACCGCCTGATGTGGTGCTCTGGCATCCGCATCAATATTGACTTGAACTGTATTGTCTTTATTCAAACTGGTCAAAAGATTACTCAGTTGGGTTCGATCAGTCACTTTGCCATTAATTGCAAAACGTCCATCACGACTAACGGCGATATGGATTTGCTTTACCTCCGCTTGACTTGCGGCTCCATTAGCGGAGGGTAGAGTGATAGCAAGCTCTTGATAGCGCGTAAAGGTGGTAGAGATCATCAAGAAAATGAGAACCACTAAGAGCACATCAATAAAGGGAATGAGATTAATCTCGGGTTCCACTGAATTGGATTTCACCCCAAGCGAGAATCGCCCTTGGTGATGAAGTCTGTTATCCAACCAACTCATTTTGTATCCGCAGTACTAGCGTGATGTGAGTACAATTTTTTAAATAACTGGCGAGTAAATTCTTCGCATTCATGCTGACGTTGATTGGCCATCGCCCGTAAACCTCGCCAGGCAGCGAGAGCTGGAATGGCGATTAATAGACCAAAGGCGGTGTTGTAAAGCGCCACTGAAATACCATGAGCTATTTGTTGCGGGCTACCCGCGCCACCGTTGATAGCACCTTGACTACCAAAGATCTCAATCATGCCAACGACAGTGCCAAATAATCCCAGTAAGGGCGCAACCGTAGCAATGGTGGCTAGTGCACCCAAATAGCGTTCAAGCTTCAATGAGCTTGTTTGCGCACTGGCTTGCAATTCCTCAAGCGCTGTATCTGAACTGTTACCAGCTAACTTTTCCCGTAATGCACAGGCAAAGAGTGGTCCAACCGGAGAAATCTGACTAATGGCAGAAATTTCAGCATCTGAGATGGTTTTATTCTGTGAAATCAGATTGGCTAGTCCAAATACTGATTCCAGGCTATCTTTAGGAAAAATATGAATTTGCCGCAAATACCAGGCGCGTTCAATGACGATCGCAAGACCGATAATAGAGATGATAAGTAGTGGCCAGATAGGCCATCCTGCAGATAGTAAGATTGAGTACATAAGCTCAGTACTTTAGCTGAATTAAAAACCCGTATTCTGAAAAGCACCCTGTGGATAACTCTGTGCAAAACTTTTTTAGAGATAGTGTGTAAGTCCTTGATTGATAGTAAATGTGCCTGATTTTGAGTGAAATGATTAAAAATATTCTTTAAAAATAGTGTATATAAATCATGTACTTAAGTATTTATTTTGGGATGTATCAGAGTTTTTGGGTCAGTAATTACTTACTTTTGAGCATTAAACCCATGGCGAATGGGCTTCTGTGGATATGTTTTGGCCTCTAAGCCCAATATCTGTGTAGAAAAAGAGAAAAAATGTCGGAAATATCAAGAGAAATTCTGAGTGTTGGCGATCTAAACCGCGCCATTGCTAGCTCTTTAGAGGAGCGCTTCGATACCGTTTGGGTTGGCGGGGAGATTTCGAATTTCAAGGCTTATGACAGCGGGCACTGGTACTTTTCCCTGAAGGATGAAGAGGGGCAAATTCGTTGTGTGATGTTTAGGGGTCGTAATGGCCAAGTGGGTTTTATGCCCCAATCTGGTGATTTGGTAGAAGTTGCTGCGAATCTCGGGTTTTATGTCCCCCGGGGCGACATTCAGCTGACGGTGCAAAGTATGCGTCGCGCAGGTATGGGCGGTCTTTATGAAGCTTTTTTAAAACTCAAAGCCAAATTAGCAAAAGAGGGTTTATTTGATGCTGAGCGTAAACGCGAGATCCCGACCCACCCAAGATCCATTGGTATTGTTACTTCGCCACAGGCTGCGGCATTAAAAGATGTACTCAGTACCCTGACCAGAAGAGCGCCGCATATCCCGATCGTGATTTACCCAACATTGGTACAAGGGCTCGATGCCCCTGCCGGAATCATTGCCGCTCTTAAGGCCGCTGAAAAAGAAAATGCAGTGGACGTCATCTTGCTAGTGAGGGGTGGTGGAAGCATTGAAGATCTCTGGGCATTTAATGATGAGCAGCTTGCCTATGCGATTGCACAATCACCCATTCCGATTGTCAGCGGTGTAGGGCACGAAACCGATGTCACAATCGCTGACTTTGTTGCTGACTTACGTGCACCTACTCCAACGGGCGCAGCAGAATTAGCGGCACCTCGGCGCGATCAAATGTTGCAAGAGTTAGATGCCATCATGCAAGCTCTCTTGCAAAGAGTGAATCAACGCGTTGAACGAGAAGCGCAAACCTTAGATCAATTAGCCCTCCGTCTAAGTCATGCCTTGCCGAATCCCGATCGCATGCGCGAGCAGATTCAGGGTTGGCAAAAGCGTCTCAATCAAGCATGGTTGGTTAGGGTGGAAAATTGGAAACGTGATCAAGGCCACTTTCAGTCTCAGCTTGAAATGCTCAATCCACAAAGAACACTAGAGCGGGGCTATGCAGTGATTCTGAGTAACAGTAAAAAATCGAAGGATGAGCAGGTCATGCATGCAGTGCGTAATCCAAAGGAACTCAATACGGAAAGTGTATTTCAGGTACGCCTGGCAGAGGGTCAAGCAGATGTTCAGTTTGCGAAGATTGACGCGCAGTAGTAAAGCTAAAGAATATTCGGCTCGATCTGTAATTCAATCCCAAACTGATCATTAACTTCTTCTTGAATACTTTTTGCTAAATTTAAAATATCAGTCGATGTCCCACCACCATGATTGACCAGTACTAGAGCCTGTTTCTCATAAACACCTACGGAGCCAACACGCTTGCCTTTAAAACCACATTGATCAATTAACCAGCCGGCAGCGAGCTTGCGCTTGCCGGCTATATCTGGATAAGACACGAGGCCCGGAAATTGCTGAATGAGTAATTCATATTGAGCATCCGAAATGATTGGGTTCTGGAAAAAACTACCAGCATTGCCAATCACTTTGGGGTTTGGCAGTTTCTGTGACCGGATAGCACATACCGCATCAAAGATTTGCTTAGCACTTGGATTTGAGTTTGCACCCATAAATTGCTTTGCTAGATCAGCGTACTGCAATCGTGCTTGCCAAGCTTTCGGGAATTTAAAAACGACCTTTGTCACGATAAATCGATTGGGATTTTGCTTAAAGTAGCTATCGCGATAAGCAAATCGGCATGCCTCTTTCGGGAGAGTGACAAAGGCATGGGCCGCAGAATCAAATGCTTCGATGCTATCGATATATTCCCCAACTTCAACGCCGTAAGCTCCAATGTTTTGTATGGGCGCGGCGCCCACGGTTCCTGGTATGAGAGCGAGGTTTTCAAGTCCCAGAAGATTGTGCTCTAGGGTCCAAGCAACCAATTCATGCCAATCGACCCCAGCCCCAACTGACAGCCAGGTATTTTGAGTATCCGACTTAAGGATTTCTTGATCGCGAATATTCATGAGCAGGGTTGCTCCAGGTAAATATTCTGGGAGGATCACGTTGCTGCCACCACCTAATACTCGCCAGTGGAGTTTTTTCTCCTCAAGCGCTTTCATGAGGGTAGGCAATTGATCGGCAGAGCTAATCTCGTAGACTAACTCTGCCGTGGAATCGAGACCAAAGCTATTCCGGTGCTTGAGCCCCATATTGGGGGTCAATTTTGCTGGATTGGGCGCCATTTTCGCGGAGTTCATGCCACAATCTTATTCGTGTTCAGGTTTCTGCTGAAAATTTGCAGAAAATCTTGAAAAGTAGCGCTGCATGGATTGACTTGCAGAATTGATTGCCAAGATTATTTAAGGAGTTTGAGATGCCCTCATTTGACGTCGTTTGTGAGCCAGACATGATTGAGTTGAAAAACGCGATCGAGCAATCCAATAAGGAAATTACCAATCGTTTCGATTTCAAAGGCTCTGATAGCCGAGTAGAGCAAAAGGATGAGACCCTCATTTTGTTTGGTGATGATGACTTCAAATTAGGTCAGGTCCGTGATGTACTCTTTAGCAAGATGGCCAAGCGCAATGTAGATGTTCGCTACCTTAAAGACGATAAGAAAGAGACTATCGGTAGTGATAAGCGTAAGCAAACGATGAAAATTCAAAAAGGAATTGCGACAGAGTTAGCTAAAAAAGTAGTGCGCATCATTAAAGATAGCAAGATTAAGGTACAAGCCAGCATCCAAGGAGATGCAGTGCGCGTCACAGGCACTAAGCGCGATGACTTACAAGAAACCATGGCAATGCTCAAGAAAGAGGTGAGCGAGGCGCCATTGGGCTTTAATAACTTCCGTGACTAATGTAGTTCCGACCATCATTTTGCCGACAAGCCAAGAAGCCATCGAGCGCTTCTGTGATGCTTGTTGGTTGGAAGACGGATTAGCACAAAACAGTTTGTCCGCGTATCGCCGAGATCTTTTACTCTTGGCCCAGTGGCTGCAACAAGATTCTGGAATCGATCTTTATGGCGTTACTGAAAAAGATCTCACTGCTTATATTGCGCATCGCCGTACAGATAAAGCCACTACCGCCAATCGTCGGTTGACGGTATTCAAACGCTTTTATCGCCATGCTCTCCGCATCAATTTAGTTAAGAGCGATCCATGTATTGGCTTGCGTGCCGCTAAGCAGGCTTTACGCTTTCCAAAGACCTTAAGTGAAGATCAGGTGACTGCCTTATTAAATGCCCCTGATGTTGAGACCTCTTTGGGATTGCGAGACCGCACCATGCTGGAGTTGATGTATGCCAGTGGTTTACGTGTGTCCGAGATTGTGGCCTTAAAGACGGTTGCCTTAGGATTGAATGAGGGAGTGATCCGGGTGGTAAATGGTAAGGGTGGAAAAGAGCGTTTAGTGCCCTTTGGTGGCGAGGCAGGACAGTGGTTGCGTCGCTACCTAGCGGATGCCAGAACACCATTGCTTGAAGGTAAGACTTCGGATGCATTGTTCATTGGGCGGCATACCGGTACAGGACTGACCCGTCAAGCCTTTTGGGCGCTGATTAAACGCTATGCCACGATTGCTAATATTCCTGTAGCTTTGTCCCCACATACCCTACGTCATGCTTTTGCTACGCACTTACTGAACCATGGCGCCGATTTAAGGGTGGTGCAATTACTGTTAGGTCACGCTGATATCTCTACCACCCAGATTTATACCCATGTGGCTAGGGAGCGCCTCAAGTCAATACATCGGCAGCACCATCCGCGGGGTTGAGGCTTCTAGGCATGCTTTCTAATGATTAGGCGCTAATTGGATCAGCATAATGTGCAACTTGGGGAAGTGGTTAAGATAGCAGCATGAATTACTTCCTAGAACTCCTGGTCATTCCCATGGCCTACCTCGCTGGCTCTATCTCATTCGCTGTGGTGGTTAGTAAATGTATGCGTTTGCCCGACCCCCATTCCTATGGTTCTGGCAATCCTGGGGCCACCAATGTGCTCCGAACTGGTAATAAGTTGGCAGCTGGCCTGACATTTTTTGGTGATGCCTTGAAGGGGTATTTAGCAGTGATGTTGGTACGAATTTTGTTGGGGGATGCCTCTTTAACCTCAAC
>CANGCM010000026.1 GCA_947452535.1 Burkholderiaceae bacterium
AATAAGCCAGGAGCAAATGGCGCTATCGCTACTGAATTTGTCGCACGTGCGATACCGGACGGTCACACTATTTTATGGGGCTACATTGCCACGCACGCCATTAACCCAGCTCTACAACGCTTGAAGTATGACCCTATTACCGACTTTGAGCCCATCGGTATGGTTGCCAACTCACCCACCCTATTAGTTACTACTAACAGTCTGCCAGTGACAAATGCCAAAGAATTAGTAGCCCTACTCAAGGCCAAACCGGATTCAATTAGCTATGCTTCTGCTGGGATGGGGACTGCACCGCATCTCACTGCAGAGTTGTTTCAAATTAATACTGGCACTCAAATGCTACATGTTCCCTACAAAGGATCAGGACCAGCGCTAGTCGATACGATTGGCGGCACAACCAAAGTGATGTTCCCAAGCTTATTTAGCGCCTACCCGCAAGTGGCCGGTGGCAAATTAAGGGCGCTGGGTATTGCAGGTGATAAACGCTCAACCGTGCTTCCCAATGTACCCACTCTAAAAGAGCAAGGCATTCCAAATATGAATGTCACTCAGTGGTATGCACTATTTGCACCAGCAAAGACGCCCACTGCGATTATTACCCGCTTAAATAAAGAACTGAACTTAACTCTAAATGAGAAGGGCAATGAAAAAAGAATTGAAGATCAAGGAGCTGAAGTAGAGACTGGAACCCCTGAGCAATTGAAAAATCTCGTACAAAAAGAAGTGATTCGCTGGAAGAAGTTAGTTGACAGCGCAAAGATTACTGCAGACTAAATCAATGCAAAATGACATTACTACTTCCTCATTTGGGCCTCTACGAGTTATTACTTCTGGAGCCTTTGCTGCAGCCCTTAAAGAACTTGTACCCCTTTATGAGAGACAGCATCAAGTTAGTGTCGAGCTAGCTTTTGGGTCTTCTATTGGCGCGGCTCATGATTCGATTCCGACAAGATTAAGTCAGGGCGAAAAATTTGACGTCTTTGTATTGGCTGAATCAGCCCTTGATAACTTCATCGCCACAGGTCACATTAAAAATAATAGTAAGGTTAATTTAGTCTCCTCCCAAATTGCAGCTGCAGTTCGCCAAGGCGACCCTGAACCAGACATCAGCACCCTTGCTGCACTAAAACACACCTTACTCACGGTCGGAAGAGTTGCTTATTCAGCCAGTGCTAGCGGTACCTACCTCTCTACAGAACTGTTTCCCCAATTAGGCATTGCGGATGAAATGGCCGTAAAAGCAAAAAAAATATTTAGCGAGCGTGTTGGCACCATCCTCATGAGAAATGAAGCTGATCTGGGATTTCAGCAATTGAGTGAATTGCTACCAATTGCAGGAATCAAAATATTGGGCGACTTAGCGCCGGAAGCACAAAGATCATTCTTCTTTTCAGCTGGAATAGGTAGCGATACCCAGAAGGAAGTGCAAGCCCGTCATTTAGTTGAATTCCTATCCTCCGCAGAGGCGGCAAGCCATATTCAAAAGACAGGTTTAAAGCCTGTATTGGCAAAGGCTCCTTGGCTAACTTAAGTTTGATGTGCGGCACCTTTAGACTCAAATATGGTTAGTATTACTTCCACACCAATCTTATTTAAAAAAACATGTCGACACTATCCAAGCTGATTGCACAAACTCTTCTGGCAGCTCTTTGCCTTGTTGCTCATCCCATACACGCGCAAACCTATCCCACTCAAGCTATTAAGATCGTTGTCGGCTTTTCTCCAGGCGGAGTTCCTGATATTGCTGCCAGAGTCATTGGGCAACACATGAGTGAAAACTGGAAGCAACCCGTGCTAGTGGAAAATAAACTGGGCGCAGGCAGCAATATTGCCGCGCAAGTAGTTGCTAACGCTCCCGCTGATGGATATACGCTTCTTTCCATCTCCTCCGCCTTTGCAATCTCACCAGCCATTTATTCATCAATGGCTTTTGACCCTATCAAAGATTTCTCTGGGGTAACGCTCACTGCCACTGGGCCCGCCCTCGTATTAATTTCACCAAACCTCAAAATTAATACCATCAAAGAGCTAGTTGAGTATGCCGCCAAAAATCCCGGCAAAGTCACTTATAGCTCAGCAGGCGTAGGCAGCGGCGCCCACTTTGCGGCAGAGCTAATGCAGGCAAAAGCGGGTCTTGAGTTATTGCATATCCCAACTAAAGGGATACCTGATGCCATTACCGAGGTGATGTCTGGAAGAGTGGATTTCTTTATCAGCCCCTATGCTAGCGCCATCAATCTGGTGCGCTCAGGAAAAGTGCGAGCCATTGCTATCACGAGCACAAAACGATTTAAAGATCTACCTGCATTGCCAACAGTATCAGAATCAGGAATCCCTGGATACAAGTGGGAGTTCTGGTACGGGCTGATGGCTCCCGCTAAGACTCCAAAACCCATCCTGCAAAAAATTGCGCTGGAAGTAAAGCGTATCTTAGAGCTTCCAAATGTAAAAGAGCGCTTTGATGAATTAGGGACTACTGCCATCTCAAACACTCCCGAGCAATTTGACAAGTTCATTGCCGCAGAAATTACTGACTTTGCACGTTTAGCAAAACTATCCGGAATCAAGCCAGAGTAAGTCAATGCAGCCAAAGAAAATCATCACTACGCAAGGTAATGAGATCGCTTATGTCATTGAGGGGGAAGGCCCATGGCTCACTCTTTCCCACTCCCTAGCAAGCAATATGCAGGCGTGGGATCCGCAACTTTCCCTACTCACACCCCATTTCAAAGTATTGCGTTTTGATACTCGCGGCCATGGCATGAGTTCAGCGCCAGCAGACCCTTACAGGCTGGAGGATCTTGCTCAAGATGTACATGACTTATTTGAATTTCTAGATATTAAGAAAACGCATTGGGTCGGCCTATCGATGGGTGGCATGATAGGGCAAACTTTAATACTGAAACATCCTAATTTATTTCATTCGCTGGTTTTGGCAGACACGACAAGTAAGCGGCCGGATAATGCAAAACAGATGTGGGGTGAGCGTATTGCTAAAGCTAAAGCAGAAGGCATGACCGCAATGGTTGAAAGCACTTTAAAGCGCTGGTTTTCAGATGAATTTAGAAAAGCTCACCCAGAGATTATTCAGAAAATGGCAAAGGGAATTGAAACTACCTCCGTGAATGGCTTCTCTGGGTGCTGTGAGGCGATATCCGATATCAACACATTTGAGAGACTAAAAGAAATAGTATGTCCGGTATTAATTCTAGTGGGAGAGCATGATCACGGCACTCCACCAGAAATGGCTCATGCGATGAAAGCGCAGATGTCAAGCGCCCTCTTCTTCGAAATACCAAATGCGGGCCACATCTCTAATGTTGAGCAACCCGCAATATTTAATCAACACTTAATCGATTTTTATACCAGCACCGGGTTTCTATAACCCGCAGCCTAACTCAGAAAGGCATAGGGCTCACTTAGACTTGCCTACTAAGGTCATGTGCTCCACCACTGGGGGGCTCATGAAAAATGGTCCCACGATCGCACGCCAATCAGCAAAGGCTGCTGACCCCCGAAAATCGACCGTATGATTCTCCAAGGTGTCCCAATAAATTAGCAAAAGATAGCGCGAGGGAGCCTCTAAGCTATGGTTCACCTTAAAACCCCGAAATCCAGCTGCTTTAGAGATTACCGTCTCAACCCCATGCAAAATGGCCTCTTCAAACTCTAACTGCTTAGCTGGGTCAATCTGTATATCACAGTGCTCCAAAATCATGTTGTTCCCCAGTAAAAATAGATTCGCCTATCAATAGTAGAATTCTATACAAATTAAGCATTTATTAGAACAATAACAAGGATTTGGGGCATGAACATGACGCAAAAAAAATACTTTCAACTTGCCTTCTCCGCATTGCTAACGACCTCCCTAGGGTTAATATTTGCACCCTTAGCTGCGGCACAAAGCCAGATATCAAACTATCCCAACAAGCCAATCAAACTGATTGCGCCTGTTGCTGCTGGTGGTGGCTTGGACAATTTAGCGCGCAAGGTAGCCGATAGGCTCTCCAAGAACTTAGGTCAAAGTATCATCATTGAGAATATAGGTGGTGGTGGTGGCACCATTGCATCACAATCCGTTGCTAAAGCAGCTCCCGATGGTTACACCCTGATGGTCTCTTATGTTGCTACCCACGGAACTAACCCTGCCGTTCGTAAGCTTCCCTATGACGCCATAAAAGACTTCACCGCCATTGGAATGATTGGAGCAACCCCCAACGTTCTCGTCATCAACCCGGATGTACCAGCTAAAAATTTAAAAGAGTTTGTTGAGTATGCCAAGAAAAACCCCGCAAAACTGAGTTATGGATCTGCCGGTCCAGGCTCGCTAACCCATCTCGGAATGGAGCAATTTAAGCTCGGAGCCGATATTTTTATGGTGCACATTCCTTATCGAGGTATTGCGCCCGCTTTCACCGATCTGCTAGCTGGGCAAACTCAAGCCATGCTCCCCTCTCTATTTGCAGGAATACCTTACCTTAAATCAAATCGTGTCAGAGCATTGGCAGTTACTGGACAGAGACGAAGTGCAGCAGAACCTAGTATCCCAACCTTTAAAGAGCTCGGCTACAACGGTTTTGATGGTCAACAGTGGTATGGAATTACAGGGCCAGCAAATATGCCTGATGCCATTGTCAAAAAACTCAATATAGAACTAAATAAAGTATTAGCTTCTCCTGAGTTTGCTGAGCAAATGGCCAGCGAAGCAATGACACTCATACCAATGTCGCCTGAGCAATTCACGACATACGTTAAAGAAGATATCGCTCGCTGGACTAAGGTCGCTAAGGATCGAAAAATCGAGATTGAGTAAATTCACTCATTCTTAAATTAACAAACCCACTTTGACACTACACAGGAAATAACATGTCCCAAGCTATTGCTGCAGCAGCAGACCTTAATGCACCACCAGTCACTAAAATTTTGGCTCAATTTGTTACATTACATCCAAGTCAAGGCTGGTCTCCAGAAGTGGATCACGAAGCGCATCGTACTTTCTTAAACTGGCTCGGTTGCGCAATTGGTGCAGCAAATCATGAAAGCGTTGAATCCTCACTGGCTGCTATTCGTGAATTCCAGCCGGCCCCACAGGCCAGTATTTTGGGCCGTAAAGACAAAGTAGATATGGGAGGCGCTGCATTAATCAATGGTATTAGCTCCCACACCTTTGACTTTGATGACACCCATCTTAAAACAGTCATTCACCCAGCTGGGCCAGTAGCTTCAGCAATCTTAGCGCTTGGCGAGCATCTGAATGTCAATGGACGTCAAATCGTTGATTCGCTTGTTTTAGGAATTGATGTGGCCTGTCGTGTCGGCAATGCAATGTATCCAGATCATTACCACCGTGGCTGGCACATCACTGGCTCGACTGGCATGCTGGGTTCTGCAGCCGCATGCTCCCGCCTCATGGGTCTAGACCTTCAAAAAACAACTATGGCACTTGGTATTGCCGCATCACAACCCGTTGGAATGCGTGAGCAATTTGGCACTATGACCAAACCCTTCCACCCGGGTGGCGCAGCACGTGCAGGACAGCTCTCTGCCCTACTCGCAAAGCATGGCTTTACCTCAAGTCCTAAAGCCTTAGAGGCAGGTCGTGGCTATATGCAAACCGTATCCACCAAGTGCGATTGGTCAGAAATTGATCGCGCACTGGGCAAGTCTTTTGAAATTTCACTCAATACCTATAAACCTTTTGCATGCGGCATTGTCATTCATCCGGCAATTGATGCATGCGCGCAATTACGCGCCAAAGGTGTAAAAGCAGAAGATGTTGAGCGCATTGAATTACGTGCTCATCCACTCGTACTGGAATTGACTGGCAAGAAAACACCGAAAGATGGTCTTGAAGGTAAATTTAGCGTGTATCACGGTTGTGCAGTTGGACTGATCTTTGGTCAAGCCGGTGAAGGTGAATATGCTGACGATATCGTGAACCGTCCTGATGTAGTTGCATTGCGTGCAAAGGTAAATGCCACTACCGATACTTCTATTAGCGAGGCATCAGTAGATGTCAAAGCCTTCCTCAAGAATGGTGAAGAGGTTCATATCTTTGTAAAGAATGCCATTGGTTCAGTTGAAAACCCAATGAGCGATGCCAATCTTGAGCAAAAGTTTACTAGCTTGACCGAACCTGTTATTGGCAAAGAAAAAACGCGTCAGTTAATCTCAGCACTCTGGCAGCTAGGGCAGGCCTCAGATCTAAAGCAGATCATCATGCTCTGTACTCCAAACTAATTTTAAGAACGAGATTATATTTATGGCTTCATTACCAAATATCGTCATTCTGGGAGACTACGAGCGTGCTCTTCGTCGCTACTCCAATTGGGATAAATTAGATCAGCAAGCAAACATCAAAATTCATCATGAGGCATTACGTGATGAAGCTCTGTACGAAGCAGTAAAAGAGGCCGACATCATTGCAATCGTGAGAGATCGCTCGCCATTTAATGAGGCCATGATTGCTCGACTTCCAAAACTCAAGTTTTTCATGTTTACCGGGCCTCGTAATGGCACTCTTGAAGCTGCCGCACTGGTATCACGCAATATTCCCATGGCCTGTACACCCGCCGGCCCCTCTAAAGAAACGACTGCAGAGTTAACTTGGACCTTAATTTTAGGTGCAGCAAAACGTCTGGTAGAGCAAAATCAAGTGATCTCATCAGGACAGTGGCGTGATCCCTTGTCAGTTCTTCCAATGCTTGCGGGCGAACGTCTAGGGGTAATGGGTCTAGGTGCGATTGGTAGTCGCGTAGCTCGAGTGGGCGCTGCTTTTGGCATGGAAGTGGTGACATGGAGTCCACGCATGACTCCAGAACGCGCTGCCGTTGAAAATGCTCAGTCGGTTAGCTTAGAGGAACTACTCAAAACATCTAAGATAGTCACAATGCATTTAGTAGCGGGGCCAGGAACCAAGGGATTAATTAGTAAGGAGCAACTAGCCTCTATGCGTCCTGACTCCATATTGGTTAATACCTCCCGATCCGCACTAATCAATATGGTAGATCTCCAGCAGGCACTTGCCGAAGGTCGGCCCGGCCAAGCAGCGCTCGATGTATTTGATATTGAACCACTTCCTGAAAAAGATCTAATACGCAATACTCCCAATTTATTGGTAACCCCGCATTTAGGATTTATTGCTGAACCGATTTTCGCTACCTTCTCTAAAGGCATTACTGAAACCTTAGAGGCCTGGCTAAATAACAAACCTGTGCCACACCCCTTTCAGCCGTAATCAATCCTTACTGAACCCAGCATCTTGAAACAAACACCGACCGTTACGCAGCTCTTTATTTGCTTTAGCAAAATTGGTTTATCGGGCTTTGGCGGGGTATTACCTTGGGCTCGACGCGCCTTAGTTGAGCGCGAAAAAATCCTAACATCTGAAGAATTCAGCTCAATTTTGGGTCTTTGCCAAATTCTTCCCGGACCCAATATTGTCAACTTATCCATCTGCGTTGGCTCACGTTACAGGGGCGCAAAAGGGGCTATTGCAGCAGCACTTGGCCTCACGTTGGGGCCAATAGCAGTAGTGCTGTTTCTGGGAGTGCTTTATGAGCACTATAGCTACATGGAATCCGTGAAAGGTGTTTTGCGAGGCATCTCTGCGGTTGGCATTGGACTAGTTGGGGCTACTGGATTAAAGATGATGCGCGATGAGCTTAAATATCCAGCGATGTTTTTAGTAGTGCTCATCACTATGATTGCGGCAAGTTATTTTCATTTAGGCTTAGGCTGGGTCGTCTTAATGACATCACCGCTAGCAGTCTTTTTAGCCTGGAAGAAAGCGCATAAAATATGAATGTTATTCTCAGTCTTTTTTTAAAGCTTTCCTCTTTTTCCCTAATTGCTTTCGGAGGAATAAACGCACTCCTTCCTGAGCTCTTTAATTTAGCTGTCAATCAAGAGGGTTGGATTGACGTGCAGACATTCTCCGATTACTTTGCAATAGCACAAGCAGCGCCAGGCCCCAATTTCATGACAGTGGCCTTATTAGGATGGCATGTCTATGGTGTATTCGGCGCGCTTCTAGCAATTTTTGCAATTTCCTGGCCCTCTTCGATTCTCGTTTTTTATATGCAGCGCTTCATCCTTGGCATTGAAGACCCGATCAAAAAGAAAACCATCCAATACGCTGCCGGAGCCCTAGCAATTGGCTTAGTGCTGTCATCCGCACTTCAAATTGCGCTACAGATCAATCGAGATATGGCAGCCAACATACTGACGGTTGTCACTATCGCCTTAGTTCTCTTGACACGCTGGCACCCTTTGTATTTAATCGCTTTAGGGGCAGCCCTGGGTTTATTTGGATTTATCTAATCAATCATCTAACAAATAAGAATCTTATGAAGCTTACAAAATTATTTACTTTTTATGGATTGAGCCTGTTTTGTGCTGTTACTGGAATGAGTCAGGCAATCGCTCAAGATAGCTATCCAAATAAAGCGATCTCCTTTATCGTCCCCTATGCAGCTGGTGGCGGCGCAGACTCACGGAGTCGTCAAATGGCGCAAAAAATGAGTGTGATCCTAAAGCAGCCCATCATTGTGGATAACAAGCCTGGTGCAGGTGGCAATATTGGCACTGAATTCATTGCTCGTGCAGCACCGGATGGTTACACCATTGGCATGGGGAACTTTGCCCCGATGGCTGTCAATAAAACTTTATTTAGCAATCTACGCTATGACCCTGAAGGCGACATCACCCCAATCATGTTGATTGAAAAGGGGCCACTTGTTCTTGTTGTCAACCCAAATTCTCCTTATAAAAATTTGCAAGAGATTATTGCTGCTGCTAAAGCCAAACCCGGAGCGCTTACTTTCTCCTCGGGTGGTATCGGTGGCAGCCATCAACTATCAGCTGAAATTTTTAAGCAAAGTGCTGGCATTGATATGATCCACGTGCCCTACAGAAGTGGTGCCGCTGGCCTCACGGATCTGATGGCAGGAAACGTCACTATGATGTTTGATCAAATGTACTCAGCAATGCCCAGTATCAAGGCGGATAAACTACGACCAATTGCCATCACCAGCAAAAAACGCTCGCCATTACTACCCAATGTCCCAAGCTTTACAGAACTTGGCTTCCCGAAAGTAGAAGTTCTGAATTGGCAAGGCTTGATTGCTCCCAAAGGAACTCCAAAGGCAATCATTGACAAACTAAATGCTGCCGGCAATGAAGTGCTAAAAGACCCACAGCTCAGAGAGTTAATGCTCGCTCAAGCAAATGAAATTGGCGGGGGTACACCCGCAGATTTTGCGGATCTCATTCGCGCAGAATCTATTAAGTGGGGTGCGGTTGTTCGAATTGCGAAGATTAAGCCCGAGTAAATAACCAGTCTAGGTAATCCTAATCCGGGTTACCTAGCGCTTATTTGAAGGCTTGATAAGTCAAGATACCCATAAAGGTAAGCGCAATCGATCCAAGCAGATGTAAAAGCGCGGTACCTAAAGCCCAAGCTAGCTCGCCACGCTCAATAAAGGCCACCACCTCTGCAGAGAAGCTAGAGAATGTTGTCAGACCGCCCAAGAAACCAGTGATCACAAACAATTTCCATTCTGGCGATAGGTTTGGATTATTGCCAAAAAAGGCCATGGCGATACCGATCATGTATCCACCCACCATATTGGAGATAAAGGTTCCTAGCGGTAGCGCTGAGGTAACACTTACCGTCGCAAAATTAAAGCCTGCCCTCAGCAATGCACCGAGACCAGCGCCGCAGAAGATTGCAAGAATTGATGGCCACATATTCGATTTTTATTGAATTGAAAAAGTTAACATACCAATGGAGCTCATTTCCAATCCATCCACCAACACTTTGGGTTGCTCTCCGAACTCTTGCTGAGCAAGGATATATAAGGCAGGCCAATAGTGCTCTGCCGTCGGAATAGACAAATGGGCCGCATCGCCAAATTGCTCCCAATGGATCAAATTATCGTGATGATTTGCCTGCATCTCAGAAATAAAAAAATGATTGAATTCTTTAGCCCAAGGATAAGGAGTTGCATCCCCCTCCCAATGAATGGTTCGGAGATTATGCACAACATTGCCACTTGCCAGAATCAAGATATTTTCATCGCGTAAGGGGCGTAATTTTTTAGCTAACTCATAATGCTCGCTCGCTGATAGGGAGCCATCCAAACTGAGTTGCACCACGGGTACATCTGCATCGGGATATAGATATCTCAGAACGGACCAAGCGCCATGGTCAATACCCCATTCATTCTCTTCGAGCACAACTGGAACACCCAGCAATTCTTTTACGCGGTCTGCAAGCGCAGGGCTTCCCGGCGCCGGATACTGAATATCAAACAAGGCTTGCGGAAATCCACCAAAATCATGAATTGTTTTGGGTTTAGACATTGCAGTAACCCAGACCCCACGAGTCACCCAATGCGCTGAGATGACCAAAATGGCATCTGGGCGCTTCAGTGATTTTCCCAGGGTGGCCCAAGCTGCTGTATAGCGATTGGGCTCGATGGCAAACATTGGACTGCCATGGCCAGCAAATACTGCAGGTTGGCGATGGCTAGTCATTAATACAGATTAGCCGAATACGTAACCAATATGAGCTGCAACTAATGCAAATAAGATGGCTAGGCTAGTGGCGCCAGCCAACATCACGATCAAGGTGATGATCTTTTTGTTAATTTCTTCTTTCGACTCTTTATGCCACTCGTTCATGCTCAATCCTCAATAATTACATTCATTAATTGTGTAATTATCCACTATCGGCCGCGGCCAGCCTTGCGCATCATGGCCTTTCCGCCACCAAAACCAGCTTGAGGCCTTCCACCAGGGCCTGATGGGCCTTTGGGGGCTGGGGGACGGGCTGCAGGTTTAGCCACTACTGGCTTAGCCGGGGTTTTTGATTCAGGTTTCTTATCGTCAGTCACTTTTTGCTCCTATAGATATCATATTGACATGATTACTGACTATTCTATCCAAGCTGTCGCCATAAATGCGATTCCTTTGATTTTCGCCATTACGATCCATGAGGCGGCCCATGGCTATGCTGCACGTCAATTAGGCGATAACACCGCCTATATGCTGGGAAGGGTCAGCCTCAACCCCATTAAACACATAGATCCAGTGGGTACCGTCCTGATCCCGCTCTTACTGATTTTGACCGGATCCCCGTTTTTAGTGGGTTACGCCAAACCTGTACCGGTTAACTTTGGGCGCCTGCGCAATCCTCGTATTGACTCCATTTGGGTGGCTTTGGCAGGCCCGGGATCTAATTTCATTCAGGCACTGATTTGGGCGATTCTCCTCATTGGTCTGGTTGGATTTGGCGTGGATGAACGCTTCCTGCTTGCGATGTCCCAAGCTGGCATTACCTGGAATCTTGGCCTTTTAGTATTTAACCTCTTCCCTCTCCCCCCGCTGGATGGTGGCCGCATACTGGCGGGCCTATTGCCTACCAGACAATCCATCGCCCTTGGAAAACTAGAGCCTTGGGGCTTCTTTATTGTGCTCGCACTTGTCTTTACTGGGATTATTGGCAATCTTTGGATGGAGCCCTTGATCGCCTTTTTCAAGTGGGCCCTCTACTTCATCACACTGCCATTACAAATGATCTTCTAGGAGCCGGCGGCTAGCAACAAAACATCTTCGAGAGTATGCTTGCCTCACAAAGCCCTTACTTTTTATAACCCATTGGAATTACTGGAGCCCACGATGAAATTCAAGCGCATTTTCTTAATGACTTTAATATCCACATTACTAGCAAGTGCAGGCCTTGCTTTTGCACAATTTAAAAAACCAGAAGATGCGATTAAATATCGTCAAAGCGCATTAACTGTGATGGCCAATTCCTTTGGAAAAATTGGTGCTGTAGTGAAGGGGGAGGCCCCATTTAACAAAGATGAGGTGGCCAAGAATGCCGCGGTTGTTGCAACGCTCTCGACACTGCCATGGCAAGCCTTTGGCCCAGGCACTGAAGGTGGTAATGCATTGCCAGCCGTATGGACAGATAACGCGAAATTCAAGTCCGCCTCAGAGAAAATGCAGTTGGCAGTTGTTGATCTGAATAAAGCCGCTCAGTCTGGCGACTTAGAAAATATTAAGAAGGCTTTTGGTGCAGCTGGCGCAAGCTGCAAAGGCTGCCATGATGACTTTAAGAAAAAGTAATTAGGCAGTAATCAAGTAAGTCAAAATCACCGCAATTAGGCTTAGTAGCAATAAAGCAAAGCCACGTTGCAAACCTCCATCCTTGGAGGTTTGACCTAAGTCGGTAGGCGAATATTTTGCCTCCTCGCTTGGGTCTATTTCTTTGTCACCCATGATCATTGGTTTCACCAAATTCTCACCTTTGTATTTGTAGTAATACAAGATAGCGCATAGATGTAGAGCAATCAAAACAATGAGCACTGTTTCGTTGAGGTGATGGATTGAGTTCAAGAAAGAAACCGTGCTATTTGAAACATACTTTGCAAAGGGGCCTTCGAAGGAAATGTCATCATTTGCAAAAAGGCCGGTCACCGCTTGCACGCCAATCGAGAAAATGAGTGCTAGGACTGATAAGGCTCCTAATGGGTTGTGCCCAAGTCCTGCTTGAGTTTTTCCAGATACAAAGCTGAGCAGTGTTCTAGGTTTGGGAATGAAATTGATAAAACGGGCATGGTGGGAGCCAATAAAGCCCCAGCAAATCCTAAAAAGGATCAGGGCTAGAACGCAGTAACCCGCCCGCGCATGAATCTCCATGGCATTACCACCGATCTTGACGCTAATGAAGCTAACAATAATGCAGATGAGCAATAGCCAATGAAATAGACGGATCGGCAGATCCCAGACGCGAATGATTTTTTTCATTCCTCAAGCATAAATGACTAGTCCCATTACACTAATCAAAATTCATGAAAACTAGTCAAGCCTTTAAAACCCTCCTCCTTTATCGCATTGCCACTACCCTGAGCTACCAAATCATGATGGTTGCGGTAGGGTGGCATCTATATGAAATCACCAATAGCGTGATTTCACTTGGCTTGGTAGGCCTGGCAGAGCTCGTTCCTTATTTCATTTTGGCGCTTTATGCTGGGCATGCAGTGGATCGCCATTCCCGCAAGCTGATTGCAGCTATCGCCTGCCTGCTTCACATTGCCGTCGGATTGTTTTTAACTGCGATAGCACTTAATTGGCTTACTCCACCAGTCCCTTTAATTTATACCGCTGTCGCTTTTTTAGGGGTGGCACGCGCCCTATTACGCCCTTCTTATCAAGCCATCTTTGGGCAAATAATTCCCAGAGCGCAAATGCCCCGCTACACCGCCTATGGATCCTCCGCATTTCAGATCTGCGTCGTAGCCGGCCCCGGCTTGGGCGGCCTCATGATTGGATTAGCCGGGCTTGAGTGGACTTACGCTTTTGCTGCACTGAGTGGGATCCTTGGTTTATATGGCATCACCTTCATTCGCATTACTCATGAAAAAACGGAAGGCTTAAGCGCAAACTTCCTCAAAAGTTTCTTAGAAGGCTTTCATTACGTTAAGAAGCATGAATTGCTTGTCGGAGTCATGGCCTTAGATATGTTTGCTGTTCTCTTAGGCGGTGCCGTTTCTATCCTGCCGGCTTTTGTAAAGGAAGTGCTCAATGCAGGTCCAGAGACCCTGGGAATTCTGAGGGCTGCGCCAGCAGCCGGCGCTGTGATTACGGGGATTTACCTAGCGCGTCGCCCAATACTAGAGGACTCCGGAAAATATTTATTTTGGTCGGTAGGTGGTTTTGGACTCACTATTATTGCCTTCGGACTCTCTAGTAATCTTTGGCTCTGCGCTTTCTTTCTATTTATTTCTGGTTGCTTCGACTCAGTCTCGGTAGTCATTCGTGGCAGCATCATGCAAATGACAACGCCTGATCATATGCGCGGCAGAATCAGCGCTATTAATGGGATCTTTATTGGCTCCTCTAATGAATTAGGCGCACTTGAATCTGGTATCGCCGCAAGCCTAATGGGACTTGTTCCGTCCATTATTTTTGGCGGGGCCGCAACTATTCTGGTGGTATTGCTTACCTATCAACTCGCGCCCCAATTACGAAAGCTCAATCTCAAAGATCTCACTTAAGATTTTCTCACTGAATCTCTGGAAGATCTTTTTGAATAATCTTCAAACCAGCACGCAAGGCCGCCTGATAACGCTCACGCTCTGCTTTCATACTTTCAGCAGTCCAAGAATAAAAACCTTCACCTGTTTTCATTCCTAGCTTGCCACTCGCAACACGATCACTCAAGCATTTCGCAATTTCAGGGGAATTATTCAGAGTGGGATAGATCGTTGCACCACCTGCGCCATGAACATCAAGCCCCGCATGATCTCTCTGCATCGCAGGTCCAGCAGCGATATAACGAAAGCCAAAACCAAAACGTACCGCTTTATCAATATCCTCGGGGCTAGCAATACCAGCATCGACCATCGCAAAAGCTTCGCGTGATAGCGCATGCTGTAAACGATTCGCCAAGAAACCGGGTAAATCTTTTTTAACAGTGACTGGCACCATACCGCAGGCAGCCATTAATCTAGAGAGGCTTTCACCCACCATTGCTGAAGTCTTCTCGCCGTAGACCACTTCTACACAAGGTATCAAATGCGCCGGCATAAAGAAATGTAAGCCAATCATGCGCGCTGATGTTTTTAAACCCCTCGCAATATCGCTAATCGGAAAGCTAGTGCTATTACTTGCTAAGACCGCTTCCGGTTTTGCATATTCCTCCAGCTTGGCAAATAAGGCCTGCTTTATATCCAAGCGCTCAGGTATGCACTCAATCACTAAATCAACTTCTGACCAATCAACCTCTTCTAAAGAGCCGGCAGTGGTGAGTAAATGCAGGCGATGTTCATAAGCAAGATCGGCCATGGTGTTTGCAAAATAATCTGGGAGAAGTGAGCGCCGCTCAGTGCTAGGCTCCACTACCTGCACCGCACACCCGCCACGTGCGCAAACGGCCGCCACGTCAGCACCCATGGTGCCGCCACCAACGATGATGACCTTAGTTTCAGCTGGTTTAAACAACATTTCAATTTCTCCTTGAGTGGCACGATAAGGATGGAAAATCCTCTTACAATCCCATCATTATTCCAATAAAAAAGTAAGCGAGACATGATCCCAGTCAATTCGGTACTTCAGGTCGGCCAATTTCCCGCAATCATGCAAATGGAGATTGATAAGCGGCTAAGCACCGCCAAACTACTGGACCCTCATGGCAAGCCTCCTGAGGGTGGCTTTACTGCCCTCCTTACCCGCTCAAATACCCAAATTCCACAAGAGCTACTAGAGCAACTGCCTACACTACGCCTGATTGCTACTTGTGGGGTTGGTTATGACAACCTTCCCCTCGACTACCTCAAGGCCAAGGGGATTAAGGCCAGCAACACCCCCGGAGTACTCAATGATGCTGTCTGTGAATTAGCCATAGGCATGCTTCTTGGCCTCTTGCGCAAGATTCCAGAGGCGCAGGCTTTCGTGAAGAGCACTGCATGGTCCAAAGCACCTTTCACTATCACCACAACCCTTGCCGGCAAGTGCGTCGGGATTGCGGGGATGGGGCGTATTGGTAGGGATCTCGCAAAACGTCTCGAATCCTTCAAAGTTAAAATTGTC
Source organism: Burkholderiaceae bacterium (assembly GCA_947452535.1). Classification (GTDB taxonomy): domain Bacteria; phylum Pseudomonadota; class Gammaproteobacteria; order Burkholderiales; family Burkholderiaceae; genus Polynucleobacter. The sequence goes on from CANGCM010000026.1 coordinate 15,601, forward strand.
TATAGCGGACCATCCCGTAAGAAGCTCGACTATGACTACCACCCTAATATCAAGGCATTGGCACAGGCATCCGATATTCTGATTCTCACCTGCCCTGCAAGCCCAGAAACAGACCGGATGATCGATGCTGAAGTATTAGATGCATTGGGCCCCCAGGGTTATCTCCTGAATATTGCTCGAGGTAGCGTGGTAGATGAAGGCGATCTTTTAGTTGCACTGCAACAAAAAAGAATTGCTGGCGCAGCGCTCGATGTATTTGAAAATGAACCAAATCCTAATCCTGAGCTCTTAAGTGCTGATAATGTCCTACTAACGCCACATATTGGTAGCGCAACCTCTGAAACGCGACAATTGATGACAAATTTAGCAATAGATAACTTAGAAGCTTTTTATAATCAACAGCCACTTCTAACCGAAGTTAAAAATTAAATCGGAGTAAGCATGACTATTTCCCTGCACCCTTCTACACTGCCCGCAGTTCTCTCGCCAGTATTAACGCCGTTCAAAGCAGATGGCAGCCCAGATGCGCAAAAATTACTAAAGCAATGCCAATGGCTAGAGGCCAATGGTGTGGGTCAAGCGATCTTTGGAACGAACTCAGAAGCAAACTCCATGTCCGGTCCACAAAAGATGCGCACATTAACCACCCTGATTGAGGGCGGATTAAACCCAGCACATATGATGCCGGGAACAGGTGCCACCTCTATTGATGCCACTGTCACTATGACTCGTCATGCACTTGAGCATAAATGTGCGGGCGTATTGATGCTGCCACCGTTCTACTACAAAGATATTACGGATGATGGCCTCTTTGCCTACTTCTCAGATGTGATCCAAAAAGTGGGGGATGCGGGATTACAGATTTACATTTACAACATTCCGCCAGTGACCAAAATTAACCTGAGTCTTTCTTTATTAGAGCGACTTCATAAAGAGTATTCAAAGACTGTGGTTGGCATGAAAGATAGCTCTGGTGATTGGGCCTATACAGAATCCGTGATTAAGCTCTTGGCGCCATCGGGCTTCCGCGTTTACGCTGGTAGCGAAGTATTCTTAATGCGTGCCTTGCGCGCTGGTGGGGTCGGCTGTATCTCCGCTACTGCCAACATAAACCCCAGAGCCATCTCAGAATTAGCCGCCCATTGGAGAGAATCTGATGCAGATCAACGTCAGGCGGCACTCGATCAAGTCCGCTCAGTTTTTGCTCAGTATCAAATGATTGCCGGCATGAAAACTGCTGTTGCGTATTACAGCAAAGATTCTGAGTGGTTACGCGTGCTCCCACCACTCATGCAGTTGAGCCCAGACCAGCAAGCAAAGCTTTTGGGAGAGTTACAAAAAATGAATTTTAGTATGCCGGGCCTTTAATTCAATAGACACATAACAGGAGACAAATAATGAAACTGCTAAAAGTTATTGCCGTATCACTCACTATGATGTTTGGCGCCGCACAAGCGCAAAACATTTCTATTGCAACCGGTGGCACTGGTGGTGTTTACTATCCAATGGGTGGTGGACTGGCCTCAGTGCTCTCCAGCAAAGTACCTGGAATGTCTGCTACCGCTGAAGTAACCGGTGGCTCTGTAGATAACCTCAACCTCATTGGTACAGGTAAGCCGTATATTGGCTTCTCTATGGCTGACGCTGCTAAAGATGCAAAAGATGGTGACGGTAAATTTGCAAATAAAAAAGTGGATTTACGTACACTCTTAGTGTTGTATCCAAATCTCATGCACGTGGTCACAGTGGAGTCCACTGGTATTAAGTCCATGAAAGACTTGAAGGGTAAACGTGTCAGTACCGGCTCCCCAGGCAGCGCAACCGAAGTGATGGCTTTTCGCTTACTAGAGGCTGCCGGACTTGATAAAGACAAAGACGTGAAACGCGAGCGCTTAAGCGTAGCGGAATCGGTGAATGCCGTTAAGGATCGCAAGATAGATGCCTTCTTCTGGGTTGGCGGTCTGCCAACTGCAGCGGTGACCGATCTTGCCAATAGCCCTGGCATGAAGATTGTCATGGTAGATAGCGCTGCGGAAGTCGTTGCCATGAATAAGCAGTATGGCAATTTGTACTTTGGCACCAATATTCCAAAAGAAACTTACAGCGGCATGGCAAAGGACAACAAAGTAGCTGCCGTTGCTAATATTTTGGTTGTGAATGCCAATATGCCTGATGCAGAAGCATACAAAATTGTGAAGGCTGTATTTGACAATAAATTAGAGCTAGTCCGTACTCACCAAGAGTATATGAACGTGAATCTTGAGAATCAAAAACAAAAATCGACGCCAATCGATTTTCATGCTGGCGCTTTAAAGTTCTTTAAAGAAAAGAACGTCAAAGTAAATTAAGTAATGAACTAAAGAGAGTGGCTTACCACTCTCTTTAGTTATAGCGGTACTGAATTCAAATATAAATAGGTAGAGCCATGACACAAGGTGTTATCGATAACGAAACCCAAGAAAAATTAGATGCTTTCATTAAGCAGGAGGAAGGCGACTCTAATGACTACAAAGGTCTACTGGCTATATTTATCACACTAGTGGCAGTAGGCATGTCTTTGTTTCATTTGTATGCAGCCTACTCGATCGTTCCAACCCATCAGCTCAGAGTTATTCACGTTGCCCTAGTCTTGTTTTTAGTGTTCTTAAGCTTTCCTATTGCTGCTCGCTTTAAAAACAAGTTGATGTTTTGGGATCTTTTGCTTGCCATCGGCTCAATTTCCATCGCTTATTACATTCTGGCCGGCGGTGATGATCTGATGGATAGAAATACTGCGCCAAATTCTACCGATGTCATGGTTGGTCTTTCTCTCATCCTACTCATCCTAGAGGGCGTGAGAAGAACTAACGGCATGGTGCTCGTTACCGTTACCGTACTTTTCTTGCTATATGCCTTCTTTGGCAACTACCTGCCCGCTCCATGGACTCACAAGGGTTACGACTTAGATCGGCTGGTAGGTTATATGTATATGAGTCTAGAAGGTATCTATGGCACTGCAGTCGACGTCTCTGCAACCTTGATTATTCTTTTCACCATCTTTGGTGCCTTCTTACAATTTACTGGGGCTGGAAAATTCTTCATTGACTTCTCATTTGCTGCGATGGGTGGCAAATCCTCCGGAGTTGGTAGAACGATTGTCTTATCCTCATTCCTGATGGGTGGCCCATCAGGATCCGGTGTTGCAACCACCGTTACGGTCGGCTCTGTTGCTGCGCCCATGCTTGAAAAGGTAGGTTACGAAAAAAATGCTGCTGGCGGTCTGTTAGCTGCAGGCGGACTAGGGGCCATCATCTCGCCACCAGTATTGGGTGCTGCCGCCTTCCTCATTGCCGACTTTCTTAAAATCTCCTATTTAGATGTGTTGCTGATGGCAACCATCCCTACGATTCTGTTCTACCTTGGCTTGTTTGTCATGGTTGAAATCGATGTCCGTAAGTACGGCATGAAAAATATTCATTTTCCAACCGCAGAAAGCGCCTGGCATTTAACTAAAAAATATTGGTTTCATTTTTTCTCTTTAATTTCTATTGTGGTTTTTATGATGTTTGGCTTCTCGCCAGTGATGTCAGTCTTTTGGGCTACCGTTGTTTCTGCCTTGTCTAGTATGTTGCGCGAAGATACCGCCATCATTCCCTGGGCCTGGTTTAAAGGCAAAGAGCCTATCCTTTCTGGTCTTTATCAATCCAATTTAGTGAAGGCCCTCTCGTCTGGTTCTACAGGCGTATTAGCGATTGCAGCTACGTGTGCAGGTGCGGGTCTGATTGTTGGCACCGTCACCCTCACCGGTCTTGGTCTCAAATTTAGCTCGATCGTGATTCAGTATGCAGGCGGCTCACTCTTGCTCACCGCTATCTTCACCGCATTAGTCGTCTGGGTAGTTGGGCTTGCTGTGCCGGTGACAGCGTCCTATATCATCTGCGCCGTCATTGCTGCACCAGCCCTCATTAACTTGGGGGTGCCAGCATTTGCAGCCCACATGTTTATTTTTTATTACGCGGTGCTCTCTGAGGTATCTCCTCCTACTGCACTATCCCCTTTTGCGGCAGCAGCGATTTGCAAAGGTAATCCGTACAAGACTACTTTGCAAACTTGGAAATATGTTGCGCCCGCCATTTTGGTGCCCTTCATGTTTGTGCTTGATAAATCGGGTGTGAGCCTATTGCTGATGGGCTCCACCGCCGCCTTGGAACAGGCAAATTGGTCACAGATTGCTTGGATTTCGTTTACCGCTGTTGTCGGGATCATCTGCTTAGCTGGTGGATTACAAGGTTGGTTTATTGAAAAAACTAAAATCTTTGAGCGCATCATTATGGTGATCTCTGGTGTGGCACTTGCCTATCCATCCAGTGAGGCAGATATGATTGGATTTGTAGGTTTTGGATTTGTGTTAATTACTCAATCATTGACCCACTTCAAACTGAATCCGAAGTCCAGCTAATTTTTTAGGTAGCACTCGCTCGTAAAAAATCCCGTAGCCAGTGCGGGATTTTTTATTTCAGGAAAAGAAACTGATTTATTGATTTACTAATTCAATCATTCAATTAGGCTATCTTTGTCCAAGCAGCTTTACCAGCATACTTTTTAATAGCAGCTTCATCAAACTCAAAGCCCAAGCCTGGGGTTTTATGCAAAATCAAATCACCATTCTTAAAGGTAAGCTGCTTATTGATTAATCTTCGGAAATTCAAGACCTGATCATCTAAGAAGAATTCTACAAAACGCGCATTCGGTGTAGCTGCTACTAGCGGGGCATGCAAGTCATGCATCCAATGTGGGCAAACAATCACGCCCTTTAAGTCTGCATAGGCTGAGATACGGCGCCACTCTGTGATACCGCCACATACTGCTGCATCCGATTGCAAAATGGTAGCGCCACCAGCGTCGATTAACTCCCTAAAACGCCAGCGCCCAGCTTCCATTTCGCCGGTAGCAACGTTAATCTTCGTTTGGCGAGCCAATGCTGCATGCAGATCAATCGCATCTGGAGAAAATGGCTCCTCAATCCAGTATGGGTTGTACGCTTCAAAGCGACGAATATATTCCAGCGCCGTAGGCAGATCACGCCAAGCATTATTTGCATCCAAGGTCAGTAAAACATCCTCGCCTACGGCCTTACGCGCAGCCTTAACGCGTGCTTCTTCCTCTCTTGGGGAAAGCCGGCCTACTTTCATTTTGACGGCTTTAAAGCCCTGTTTAACGTAGGACTCCATCTCTTGACCCAACTTGGCGGGGGTTTTTCCGTCTAGGTAATAGCCTCCACTGGCGTAGGCAGGAACGCGATCATCCACCACTGATCCTAAGTATTGATGAAGAGGTAATTTAGCGGCGCGGGAATTTAAATCCCAAAGCGCTGTATCTAAAATCGAGATGCCGCGCATGACAGCACCAGCACGCCCCTGGAGAATGGATTCGTTATACATCTCCATCCACAAACCTTCGCTGCGATGACTGTTTTGGCCAATGAGTATTGGCGCTAGCAATTGCTCTACCGCAACCTTGGCAATATCGCCGCCCGCACTCCCGACATAGCAAAAGCCAATACCCTCGTTACCGTCCTTACCGCGAACCTTAACTAAACAGTAGTGCCGCTCAGAAACCGTCCGCGTGGAAAAGGAAGTGACTTTGTCTAAGGGCACCGCTACTGCAGCAACTGATACTGATTCAATAATAGGCATGAGGGCTCCTCTATTCAAAAAATGATTGTATCGACAACTTTTATTACTTTCTTAGGTCCACGCTAATAGAAAATTGCTGCACTACAGCATAAAAATACGGGGGCTGAGTCACAATATTGGATAATTGGTCAGTGAAAAAAAGAGTGTGTCATTTACCTTACCGCTTGAAAAAAGCCATTTTGATAATTGGACTTCCTCTTATCGCCCTGATTTCATTACCGGCGCCTGATCTTATCTCCAGTGCGCAAGCACAACCAGCTAGTCAAGCCGATAAAGCCAACAAGAAACCTCAGATAAAGCAAAAGGCTGCTGCACCAAGTAGCAAACAATCTGGCATCAAGTTTAAAGATAGCTCGCTCAATAATTCCTCGAAGAGCATGAGCTTGAACCCTGAGCTTTTTAAAAAGATTGAGGGGGAACATACCTATGATGGTGGAGCAAACCTTGACTATCGCGTCCAACGCGGTTGCCAACGCCGTAGCTTTAATGAGAATAATCTACCAAGCAACATAGGGCTTGAGGATCGTAACTTCAGTGATTTTTTCAAGGCACAAACTAAAGGATTTTTTGATCGCATGCGTGGGAATTGCATCCCTTACGCCCTAGCACTTGGCAGTCGTAATCGCCTTGAATCCCTAAGCATCATGAACGGGCCATTGCAAGATGCGCAGACGGAGATTTGGACCTTTACCCGATCAGCGGCAGGTGGCTTTTTGATTCAGCAAGACTACTTAAAAGATGAATCTAAACGCTTTACTGAAATTCAACTAAAACTCAGCGATGTACTGTATGACCCTAAAAAAGTGAGCGATCAATTACCAGTGGAGTTAATTTGGGAACTGAACTCCGTGATCAAGCAAATTTATCCAGAAGAAAATAGCGCCCTCGAAAATACCAACAGTATTGTTCGCTTGATTGTGGACTTTGGTGATAAAGAGCGCTGGGCACAAATTTGGGCAGCAGAAATCATCGATCCCGCATCTAGGGAAGTATTTTCTAGTGCATTTTGGGTCGAGCGCAATGACATTCCAGGAGGCTTCTACACCAGCACTGGAGAATCTATCGAGCGCACCTTCTGGACAAACCCCCTAAGTTATCGACGTATCTCAAGAGGTGTAGGTAGCGTACGCGCTTCCAGTAAAAAAGTGGCTCCAACAAAAAATGGTGCTGCAACTACTGCGGCACCTAAACAACGTTATCGCGCCCATATGGGGATTGATTATGCAGCTCCTATCGGAACGCCTATTTTTAGTGTAGCCACCGGCAAAGTAGTCCATCTAGGTTACAGCGGCGCCTTTGGTAATCTCATCATTCTGGAGCACTCTGGAAACTATCGCACCTACTACGCACACTTGAGCAACTACAACGTAGAACTAGAGTTAGGCAACGAGGTGCGACGTGGTTTAGAGATTGGTTATGTTGGTTCCACAGGACGCTCCACGGGCCCCCACCTCCATTTTGAACTCAGAAAAGATGGTGTCTATGTGGATCCCTATAGTTCAAAAACACAATTGGATTTATGGAATATGCGCGATAGCGATAGTGGTTTGTTGACTAGAGAGATTTTATTATTGGGCACGCCCATTAATAACTAGGAGTTCAGAAGTCAGAATAAAAAAGGGGCCCTAATGGACCCCTTCTCTTTATACCTTCAATATCACCCAAGCACTAATACTGGTAGCTTCGCATGCACAATCACTTCGTGTGTTTCGCTACCTAGCAAAACACTCTTGATACCAGTTAGCTTATGTGAAGCCATTACGATCACATCCGCCTTTGCTTTTTTGGCGCCATCCAAAATACCTTCAGCTAAATTACTATTAGCAATATGGAGGGAGTTGGATTTAATACCGGCGCCTAAGGCAACGGTAGCCTTTTTAAAGACATCCGCAGCAAACGCATCACAGACCTTCTTATGATCTTTTTGAGAGATACCATACCCCATAGTACTATCTGAATAGGCTAAGGGCGGCGTCGGATCAGAAACGTAGACAAATGTCACGACAGCCTTGTCGACCTTTGCAAGCGCCGCCACATTTTTTAAGGATTTCTTGCTGACATCTGAACCATCAACTGGTACTAATAAGTGTTTAAACATATTGACTCCTGTTAAATTAAACTCCGACACCTTCAATTCCATCATAATCCTTATTACTCACCTATAAAAGCATAAAAGGAGACTGAATTGCTCAAGTAT
>CANGCM010000027.1 GCA_947452535.1 Burkholderiaceae bacterium
CCGGATACGCCACCAACAGTGATTGAATATGGCACAGATACAAGTCGGACTATCGTCAGTATTGTCTTTTCTGGGACTGCGGCACGTACTCCAAACATTAAGTACATCTTCTCGCATGCAGGCGGTACGATTCCATTCCTTACTGAGCGATTACAGAAGATGCCAGTGATCGATCCAAAATTACAAGCAAGAGTACCAAATGGAGTCATGCATGAGTTGCAACGCTTTTATTACGATACCGCTTGGGCATCGAATCCATACGCACTCTCATCCTTACTAAAACTAGTAAAGAAAGACCAAGTCCTCTATGGATCGGATTACCCATACCGTACAAGCGAAGATAATGTCAAAGGCTTAATTGACTATGGATTCTCGCAGGCTGATATGCAACAAATTACGCGTGGTAACGCAGTCAAACTCATGCCAAGATTTAAAGCTTAAATAGAAATAGGCTCGCAAAGCGAGCCTATTAATTTCTGCATCACTTCTCTTAAACTACGTCCCTCTATAAATCATGGACTCCTCAATGGCTGCTATATTGGGCGCACCCATCTGCTGCATTACTCCAGTAAATTCTGTCTGCAAAATCTCCATCACGCGCTCAACGCCAGGCTGCCCAAAAGCACCCAAACCCCATAAATAAGGGCGGCCAACACAAACTGCTGTTGCTCCTAGGGCTAGCGCTTTGAAAACATCGCTTCCCCTACGGACGCCGCTATCAAACAAAATAGGCACCTTGCCTTTAGCAACCTTGACTACCTCTGGTAAGCATTCAATGGATCCGCGACCACCATCTTCACTCCTACCTCCATGATTCGAGACATGAATTCCATCAACACCGTATTTCAGACAAAGTTGCGCGTCTTCCTCCGTCACGATGCCCTTCAGAATGATCTTCATCTTGGTAGTGTCACGAACCTGCTTAATAAAATCCCAAGTCATATTACTGGATTGCATATTTACTCCAGTCATATTGATTCCATTGTAGTTAGGTCTTCCTTGGACGCTTCCCACACCATTCACATGACAGCCCGCACAATTTCTTGGGTCTAATCTTCTCAAGCGAGCAAGAGACTCCTGATTTCTGCCACCATTTCGATCTACGGTAATTTCTAAAACTGGAGCACCTGCTTTCTCAACTCTGCGAATTACTTGCTTAGCTACCTCAGGACTAGAAGTAGCATAGAGCTGAAACCAGACCTCCCCTTGGCGAGCGGCAATCACTTCTTCGATAGTCGATGCGCCAGAATTTGAGAGAATATTAAGGAATCCACCTGCCCGAGCAGCTCTAGCTACCGCAACCTCACCCTCAGGGTCATAGGCTTTATTGCCGCCAGTAGGAGCAATAATAATTGGAGACTTCCAACGAGTCCCAAATAAAGTGATTGATGTATCTATTCGACTGACATCTCTCAAACGTCGCGGCCGTAACTGATATTTCAAGAAAGAGGTGCGGTTAGCCCTGAGAGTAACTTCATCGTCAATTCCTGATGTCATATAACCAAAGTGGGCAGGAGGAACTTTTGTGAAAGCCACTGCTTCAAAATCAAATATATTAATTGCTTCTTTAGGATTAGAGATCAAGTCCAATGGCGTATTGGGAGCCCAAACCATTGGATCTGGACGCTTGGTAAAGTTTCTGACAAGCTCTTTTGCATCCTCAGCAAAAACATTTTGATTACCAGCTAAAGCTAGCAAGGGACTTGCTGCAAGCCATGTCAATAATTGACGACGTTGTTCTTCTTGATAACTCTTGCTATTCATGTCTTCTCCTATTTTTCTTATCAACTGCCGCAATCAAAGGAACTATTACCCTTACCCTTAAACACTCGACCAATATCAGCGCAATAGATGGTGGCTCAAGCTACCTATATTGATTGATTCAATCTAACATGCCAGTTCCTAAAGCTCCCTCAGGGATAACCCGAGAAGTAAGCTAGGAGGATGCTATTTCAGAGCAAGCTTTGTAATGCAAAGTAGATTCTTTCAATACCGAAGAACTCAAAGAGGTATTAAAAATAATTGATTGCTCCAGCCTGTAGAAAATCGCTAGAGGGCGGGAATTGCTGGGCAGAAATACTCAGCGCCTTATACGCCAAAACAGAAAAGTAAACCCAGCTTCACTCCACCCCGTGAAGTTTAGTGATGCTAGGCCTACTTGTGCACAAGAACTTACTCTTTGGGGATATTCAGCTTCTTAATTTGATCGCCTGCAGCCTTGAGATCTTTTCTGGTGATTTCATTCACCTTAGCAGGCGCACTATAAAGTGGTGTAACACCTAACTTGAAATAACTCTCTTTTACATCCGGTGAACTCATCACCTTTTCAAGGGTTGCATTGATTTTTTGAATGATGGGCTCAGGTACACCCTTTTGTGCTACTAAGGCCCACCAAACAACCGCCTCAAACCCAGGAAAACCAAGCTCAACCATGGTTGGTACATCAGGCAGGGAAATAGAACGCTGTAATGAAGTTACTGCTAAAGGAGTTAACTTTTTAGAACTAATAAAGGGAATTGCAGGGGCCATATCCGAGAATACAAATTGCACTTCACCAGCAACAAGCGCTGCAGTAGCCTGGCCATTACCCTTGTAAGGAATGTGTGCAACATCAATACCAGCAACCGTTTTAAATTTCTCAGAAGTTAACTGAGCAGTATTTCCCTTTGCTCCAGCGCCGTAGTTAATTTGACCTGGATTTGCTTTTGCAAACGAAACCAAGTCATTGATGGTTTTGATTGGGATTGGAGAGCTCGGATTAATAACGAGCACCTGACTAGCCGTACCAACCATCGATATCGGTGAAAAATCTTTAAACCAATCATAAGGTAGCTTTTTGTAAAGGAAGGGATTATTTAAAACGATACTGCTGGTAGCAAGCAGTAATGTATATCCATCAGCAGGAGCTTTAGCAGCTGCCTCAAATCCAATAGTGCCGTTAGCCCCTGGTTTATTTTCAACAATAATGGTTTGCCCGAGCGCGTCTCCTAACCTCTGCGCAATAATTCGACTTAACAAATCACTTGTGCCTCCCGCAGGAAATGGCGCAATGATTTTAATAGTGTGATTTGGATAGTTTTGGGCAGCTGCAATGAGCGGAACAAATAGAAGCGCAAGGATCACACTTCTTAGTGCGATGATGGCATGTTTAAATTGCATGAAAACCTCCGAAAAACATCTATTAATGTAGTTAGAAAAAATGGTTGTTTAATTAGCTATTCAAGCTTCGCGCCAGAATCCTTCACTACCTTAGCAAACTTCACAAACTCTGCTTTAACAAGCGCACTAAATTCTGCCGGAGTACTGCCGATAGGGTCAGCACCCTCCTTGAGAAAGCGATCCCGAATTTCTGGTTGTTTCAATGCACGTGCCGTTTCTTTATAAATCAAATCAACAATTGGGGCTGGGGTATTGGCTGGCACAAACATCCCAAACCAAGTATTAATATCGTATCCAGCCAAACCGGATTCGGCTAAGGTGGGAAGATCTTTAGCTGCCATTGAGCGTGCAGCCGTAGTAACAGCCAACGCCTTAAGACGTCCATCCTTGACCAGCGAAAGAGCGGCAACAATCGGGATGAATGCCACCTGCACCTCTCCAGCAACAACCGCATTCAATGCTGGGCCAGCACCCTTATAAGGGACATGGACCATTTTTGCGCCCGTTGCTGAATTAAACATCTCACCAGCTAAATGGCTACCCGCCCCATTTCCGGAGGTGGAGAAATTGAGCTTGCCCGGGTTGGCTTTGGAGTAGGCAATAAATTCCTTAATATTATTCACTGGCAATTTCGAAGTGACGGCCAATACAAATGGCATTTGTGCTACTTGAGTCACTGGCAACAAATCTTTAATAGTGTCGTAATTTAAGCTTTTATATAAATGGGGGGCAATCACCATGCTTGTCGATTGGGCCATGAGTACTAAATAACCATTTGGTGGAGATTTAGAAACATACTCTGCCGCTATCGTGCCAGAAGCACCTGATTTATTTTCGATCACAATAGTTTCACCCAGATATTCGCCAAGCTGAACGCTGAGTGTGCGAGCAATAAAATCGGCTCCGCCACCAGCGGTAGCAGGAACAATAATTTTGATCGGCTTGTTTGGATAGTTCTGGGCCATTGCAGACGTATTCAAGGCCATTACGCCTGCAATGAGGATGATGTATCTAAAGAAGATTGGCATCCATTTTTTAACTTGGTGATTTGGCTGCATTTAATTAGACCCCTTAGTTGATTCTGAATTCTGTGTAATGGCACCGACAGCATTAAAAAGCGATTTGATGAGCTCAGCTTCCATATTTTTAGTAATAAAAACCATCCGCGTATCATGATCTTCGCTTGGCCATGCCTCCAGGGTTACCGGAGGATGAAAAATATGCTGCACACCCTGTATCACGACTGGCTTGCCATCAATATTCATAATGCCTTTGACGCGTAGCATATCGGAGCCACGTAAATTTGTTAACAATTCCAAAGCTGCTGAGGCCGCCTCCCATGTGAACGGATCCTGAAAGCGTAATGAGAGCGTCTTAATGCCTTGGTTATGGCGCTTAGAAAAATCCCCTAAATAGCTTTCAGTTGAATCAGGATTGCTCTTTAATAAAGAGCCTAAAAAGCCCATAGTCTTTTCTGCCGACTTGGAAGATGCCAGGCCCAAATTCATTAAACGTTTAGGCTCAATGTCACCATTTATCACAAAGAGCATTGGTGCCTCAGGATTCAGACTCCGAATGGCAAGCTCTAAAGCCTCTTTACCAGAGCTATCCAAAAGATCACTTTTAGTAACGAGAATAAGATCAGCAACGGCAATTTGTTTACAAGTCTCCATCTGCTGCTCAATCTGCAGTAGACCGTTATAGCCATCGACCAAAGTAACTAGTCCATCTAAACGAAATTGCGCCTCAAACAAAGCATCGCTTAATAAGGTCTGCAGTATTGGTGCAGGATCGGCCAGACCGGTAGTCTCAATAATGATTCGATCAAACTCCGGAATTTCACCAACCATCCGTTTAGCAAATAATTCGCGCATGGTTTCTTGCATATCGGTACGCACAGAACAACAGATACAACCATTGGATAGCAAGGAAATATTTTCAGAGGACATCGAAACCAAATCATTGTCGATGCCAATCTCACCAAGCTCATTGATGACCACTGCAACCCGATTCATATCGGGGTGCGTGATTAATTTGGAGACTAGGGTCGTTTTGCCTGCGCCCAAAAATCCGGTAATGATGGTTACCGGAATTCTGGAGGCGAGTAAATCTCTTTGAAAAGTCACTTACGCAACTTAAATATTCATTTCTAGAATATATAAGCCACCACCAAAGCGGTCAGTGGTGTAAACCAAATTACGATCATCTACGAAGACTTCATTGAGCTGAATGGCGCCAGAAGGACAGAGTTTTGGTGCACCAGGAACGTAATAAGCAACTTCTTCTACTCGGTATGGGTTACTGATATCAAACACCCTGACGCCGCCATTAAAGAAGGTGCCGATAATAATCGTGTCAGACTTGAAAGAAAGTGGGCTTGGATAGTTTTCATGCAAGTTATGCGCGCCAAAACGTCCGCCTCGCTTACCAAATGTTTCGATTGAAGGCATTGGGAAAGTACCAATCGGAACAGGATTACTCTCATCACGAGCATCAATCATCCAGATAAGCTTAGGCCAATCGGCACCATCATCTTTAACGCACTCATCGCTCACAACCCAAAGTCCACGATCAAATAAAGGCAACACAGTGTGAATGAAGCCATTTAATGGTGGAGAGTGATTCCATTTGGAAACCACCTTAATATTGCTCTTGTCAGAGATATCTAATACAAATGCGCCGCCATCAATATAGCCAACGTATGCACGATCAGGATGACTAGGAAACACATTCGTATTGTGGGCTCTAAAGCCGGTATCAAAAATGCCGGGCAAACGCTTTGGCTCAGGTTCTGAGTCTCCAACGCGAGTACCTGGGTACCACCATCTTCCTGCCTCGACAGGCTTGGTGGGATCAGAAACATCGATGATGCGATAACACTGATCATCCTTTGGATTCTTCGGCTGGAAATCGCCAGCACCAGAAGACATGTGGACATATTTACCATCTACAAACCATACTGCATGGACGCCGCGCGAGTAAGGGCCTGAGCAATCGAAGTGAGATAATAACTTTGGCTGCTCGGGAATCGTGATATCAAAAATATCAAAACCAACATCCTTATCGCCTATGGCCTTACTTTGATAAGCCACCACCATGAGATTGCCGCAAACGTCAAGAGAGTTTGAGCGTAACTGCGAGCTTTGTAAGTCCGTTTGCAAAATCATCTTAGGATTTTTTGGATCTGTTACATCCACTACAGTAAAGTTTTTAGGTCCTGATTCATGAGCAAGCCACAGAATACGACGGCCATCAGCTGTTTTTTGCATGCCAATGCCCTCACCCATCCCTCCAAAACCGCCTAGCTCATGATGAGCTAAAAGCGTCATATTGCGGGATAGAGTTTGATCGGGGCGTGAGTTTTGGGTTGGAGTGTTCAGCATAACAATGACCTATTAAAAAAATAAATTGAAAGAGTTAATGATTTAAAAACGATTATTCGCCTTTGATTTTTGCATCACGAATTAATTTTGAGTAGCGCACATTCTCGCCCACTAAGAAAGCTTTGAATTCCTCAGGCGAAGTATTTTGCGCATCAAATCCCAGCTCAGCATAACGCTTAATGAGATCCGGATTGCTAAGTGCCTTGCGGATATCTACCTGCAACTGCGTCACCACGGCTGGTGATGCACCTGCCGGCATAAAGACGCCCCAAGAATTCACGGCAATAAACATTGGTAAACCGCTCTCCACAAATGTCGGCACATCCGGCATAGAAGCAAAACGCTTAGGAGTAGTGACCGCTAGGGGGCGAAGCTTGCCAGATTTAATAAATGGAATCACAGGGGCAGCATCGGTAAATTGGAATTGAATTTGATCTGCAGCTAAATCATTTATTGCGGATATGCCGCCTTTATAAGGTACATGCACTGTTTTTATATTGGCATAGCTATTGAACATTTCAGCACCAAGATGGGCTGCGGTACCGACTCCGCCACTTCCATAATTAATGCTATTGGGCTTCGCTTTAGCTGCATTGATTAAATCTTGCACTGTTTTATAAGGAGAATTGGCATTGACCATCAAAATACTAGGGCCTGTTGCGGCCAGGGAGAGCGGTATAAAGTCCTTCTCCATGTCGTAAGGAACCTTGGAAAGTAAGGGGGTAACAATGGTCGATCCCTGAGCTCCAAATAGCAGTGTGTATCCATCTGGCGCTTGGCTAGCTACATAAGTCATGCCAATCAAACCTGCAGCACCAGCACGATTTTCAATCAGCACACTTTGCTTCCAGATATCACCGAGTTTTTGGCCAAGGATGCGGGCCATTAAATCAGAGCTACCACCCGGAGGGTTAGTTACTAAAATTTTTACCGGCTTGCTTGGAAAGTTATCGGCCAATACTGGGCCAGTAAGCCAAAAGCAAAACAACAGCATTACCGTTCGTATTGACCGATTCAAATGACTGACTCCGTAATTTATTTTTTCCGCTTATGCGGTCTTTTGAAAACAATAGCTGAAGGCTTACTTGAGGTCAAGACCCTATGCTCCATAGTGAGCATTAACTGATTGATTTATATAGAGTTAATTGATTTAGCAAGATCACTCCAAACACCATTTTCTGAATGACTTGGGGGAAATAAATATATGAACTTATGCGAATAAGAAAGAATTCTGATGATCCCTGTTTCTGGTCTATTGAAATCGTGACTTAGTCTCTATGCACCATTTGGAATAAGCACTAATATTCAAATTCATGCGATGTATTTAGCAAAGATAATTAGAAGTATTGAAAGAAATAAGAGACCTCATGAAAATTTTGATCTATGGTTCTGGAGCAATTGGTAGCAATTTAGGCGGCTTACTGACGCAGTCGGGTGAAGATGTCACCTTACTGGCTCGTGGCGCTCAATTAGAAGCATTACGCAATCATGGATTAATCATTGAGTTGGCTGGGAAGCCCTCCCAAACCATCCCAGTCAATGCGCTTCCTGCGAATGAAATTAAAGATCAATTTGACATCATTTTCATTACCTTGAAATCCATGCAAATCGAAGCTGCAGCCGAAGACATCATGTCACGGCTTGCTCCTGATGGCGCATTAGTCATGGTGCAAAATGGTTTGCCCTGGTGGTATTTTGATGGCATCCCATCGCAGCACGCAGGCAAGACTCTGCACTGCCTTGATCGCTCTGGCAAACTCAAGAAGCTGATTCCGCTGGAGCGTATTGTCGGCGCGGTTATCTTTAAGCCTGTCATACAGCTGGCGCCAGGTCGAATTTTAATCAGTGACTCAGTAGCGTCAAAGCTATTAATCGGTGAAGTCAATAATGCAGTGACGCCACGCATTGAAAAAATTGCAGCTATGGTGGACAAAGCCGGATTACCCACTTTGGTATCAAACGATATTCGTCTAGATAAATGGCGCAAGCTGATGATTAACCTCATCTGGAATCCACTTTGTGCCATTACCCAATCAGCCCCTGGATATATTGCGGCCAGTCCATTTGCCGTCGATATGGTACGCAAATTGATTCTGGAAGGTAATGCAGTATTGGCAAACCTGGGTGTAGATGTCAAAGTCGATCCTGATAAAGAATTGGAGCGAGTGAAAGCCAGCTTTACTCAACAGCCATCCATGCTTCAGGATGTGCGCGCTGGGCGCTCAATTGAGTGCGATGCAATCGTGAACTCGGTCATCGAAATCGCTGAGATTACCGGTGTTGAAGTGCCAACCCTAAGGGCTGTGGCTGGTATCTTAGAGGTGATTAATCAAACGCTAGTACGAGAGCAAAAAGCGATTGGTCCAATAGATAAAAATTGAAGCACGCTTTGCAAGAAGGCAGTGGCAGAATTCAGATTGCGTACTTGCCCATTTCACTATTGATGGCGGCCTTGACAATGCGAGACAGCTCCCTCACTGTGGGTAAGTGCGCATTATCTGTCCTAGATGCCAAGACTAAATCGCGCCTTAATCCTTTAATCCTAATCGTTAGCGCCTTTAGTTCGTCTCTCTCGAGCTCTTGATAGAAAGCGCTAGCTGGAGTAATGGTGACCCCTTCACCACTTTTTACCAAACTACGAATAGTCTCTATAGACTCAATCTCTGCGGCAACTTTGAGCTTAGATTTTTTACCCCCATCTACGGTTGTTGTCAGCGCTAACATTCCTGGCGTCAGGATGAGGGGTAAGCTATTTAAATCCTCTATTGATCCAGGCGAGCTCTTGGGGAGTTGTCCGGCAAAACCGACTAAACACAGTGGCTCTGAAATCAACGGCGTCAGGTGCAATTGATAGGAAGGCAAGGGATTGGTGAGGATGGCCATATCTAAGACTCCAGTTAACAAGAAGTCATTTAATCGGATGCTGCGCCCCTCCATTAATTTCAAATGAATGCCTGGAAATTCTTTTAAGGAATCTGAAACTACTCTAGGCATCAAGATGGAAGAGATGGTTGGGCTTGCACCAAAGACAATCGTGCCTTTAGGCTTTAAGCTCAGCCCAGTAATTTCTTGCTTTGCCAGTGCAACCTCGCTCACAATTCGCTTCGCATAGTCCAAAAGCTCTCTACCTGAAGCCGTGAGTTGAACGCCCCTGGCAAAACGATTGAACAAAATCGTATTTAACTCACTCTCAAGCTGCTTAACGTGACGGGTCAGTGCGGGTTGGGCAACTCCAAGTTTGATTGCTGCTGCGGAGATATTGCCCGACTCAGCAATGGCAACAAAGTAATGAATACTTCTCAATTCCATGATCTAGACCTTCTGAATTTAGTAAGCCATAACAATTTGTTATATCTTAATCTATAAAAATGTTATTTGTGCTGATATCATCTTCGGTATTTAATAGACCCATAACAATATTGATAAAAAAGATGGAGGAGACAGATGCGCAACTTTTATAAGCATTTCACAATAATCGCAGCCCTCATGGCTAGCCATGGCGGTGTTTTGGCGCAAGGTGCCAATAATTACCCCTCAAGACCCATTTCTGTGATTGTTCCGATGTCCGCTGGGGGAACTGCAGATTTATTGGCGCGCAACTTAGTTCCTCTGCTAACAGAAAAGCTCGGGCAAAGCGTCGTTGTCGATAATCGCGTTGGTGCTAACGGAGCCATTGGAGAAGAGATTTTCTCAAGGGCTAAGCCAGATGGCTATACCTTAATGCTGGAATCAACTTCGATTGCCACCAACCCCTGGATGAGTAATTTAAGCTATGACGCCAGAAAAGCATTTACTCCTTCTATTTTGATTGCGGCAGTCCCATTGGTTCTGGTCGTTAACAATAACGTGAATGCGCAAAGTGCAAAAGAATTTATCGCCTTAGCTAAAGCAAGCCCGGGTCAACTCAATTACTCCTCCTGGGGTAATGGAAGTATTGGTCAATTTGCAGGTGAAATTTTTAAGAGCGCTACCAAAACGAATATTACGCATGTGCCATACAAGTCTACCGCTCAAGCTTTGAGTGATACGCTTGCAGGCCAAGTCGATGCCATGTTTCCAACCCTCCCATTAGTTCTTCAACAATTAGGTGCAGGGAAAATCCGTGCTTTAGCACTTGCCTCTTCAGTAAGATCACCACTTGCGCCTGAGATACCAACAATGGCAGAAGTAGGAGTACCAGGTGTCGAAGTAGAAACTTGGTTTGGAATTTTTCTACCTGCAGGTACACCAGACAATATTGTGGACAAGATTAATCAGACTACTCAAGGTATTCTGAATACACCTAGCGTCAGAGCGCAACTAGAAAAACAGGGTTTTAGAATTATTGGCGGCAGTAGAGCAGACTTCAGTAAATATTACCTCTCTGAAATTACTCGATATGGCCGTATTGTTAAAGAAGCTAACCTGAAATCAAACGACTAAATGAATCCACTACAAATCAGCGCCAACGATTCCGTTGAAGACGTCATCTCTAAGACTAGCTCTGCTAGAGCTTGGCTAAATACCGACGGAGAGGATACAGGCCTTAAACCCAATGCGATCATTCTCAGAATGAGCGCCCATATTCCTGGTGATTCGCCCGCAGTGAAGGACGTGTTTGAGCCAGCTTTTAAACGCCTGGCGGTAATGACCAAGGGGGCCATTGGAGTTGAAGGTTTTTGGAGTGGTAGCCTGCATAAAGAGCGTGATGGAATTGATGCCTTAATCAATAATCTCACGGACATGTGCCCGGTGTATTCCGCATGGGATGCTAACGCCTTCCCAGCTGCGCAAAGCCTGAGCCTACCTTTCATTTTTCCAAGCGCAGAAGTTGCAACAGCAGTTTCAGAAGCCCTGTATCACGAATACTTTAAAAAAGATTTTGAAGCCAACAAAATTTTGATGGGACGTCTAGTAGCCACCAGTGAATACAACCTCTTTAGTCGTGAACCTATCACCTGCCTCAAGGATTTATTAGGAAAGAAGATTGCGTGTAGTGATGGCATGGAGCTCGATATCTACCAGGCCTTGGGCGCTATACCAGTCGGTTGCAGCACTCCTGAAGCAAAAAAGCGATTTGCGAACAACGAAGTAGCTGCAGTATCCATCTCAGATAGTGCGGCATATACAGCTGGCATCTATAAGGATGCGCTTTACCGCACTTCTGCGAACCTAGTCCGGGTCAATCTTGAGTATGGGCTATCGCACCATTTTTGGAACAAATTAACTCCTGAACTCAAAATCATTTTCAACCAATGGCTCAGAGCCCTTGCACAAGCAGGCGCGCAGTTATTTTATGGGCTAGCAGGAGCACGAGCACGCGTGGCGTTTCAGGATGCAGGAATGCAGTTTATTGATATTACAGAGGCTGAAATTAAGCAGTGGCAAGCAAAATTGACTGGGGTTGAAACACAGTTTTCCCAAAAAATTCAGGCTTTAGGGTATCCAGCAAAAGCGATGATTGAAGCAATTCATGGCTCCACTAAACACTATGGCGATTACTCGGCCAATCAGCTGTTTGATGATGCACTCCATCATCCCTTTACCAATATTACCCCTCTAGATGAATGATGAAATGAGCAAGGAAATAAATAAGGAAGTAAATACGCAAGCTGTCGGCATCATCGGTCTGGGATTAATGGGTCAGGCATTTGGAAAAAGATTTCATTTAAGTGGATTTTCTACGCTTGGCTTTGATATCGATCCAGAGCGTTGTGCAGAGTTTGGTAAAGAGAGAACCACTGCCTCAGCTCTTGAGCTGTCTGAGCAATGCCAAACTTTGGTTTTATGCCTATTTAACAGCCATCAAATTCGGGATGTTTTACTTGGCGCACAGGGTCTGCTGACGATAAAGCGAGAGAAGCCACTCAACATCATCTGCACTAGCACCTGCGAGCCAGATGAAATCATAGAAATTGTCATGCAATGCAATGGCTATCCCGTTCGCTTTCTAGAAATGCCGATTTCTGGCACTAGCAAACAAGTCGCCGATGGAGATGGGCTAGGTTTGATGGGCGGAGATCAGGATCTGACTGAAGCCTTATCCCCCATTCTGGATGCCATGTGTAAAAAAAGAATGCATGTAGGTGCCATTGGCAGCGCAAGTAAAGCGAAATTAGCCATTAACTTGGTGCTTGGTTTACATCGGGCTGCTTTAGCCGAGGGCCTGGTCTTTGGCAGTCGCATCGGCCTCGACCCCAATCTTTTGCTCGACCTTCTACAAAACTCTGCGGCAGCCTCTAGCGTGATGAAGGTCAAGGGCTCTATGATGGTCAGACGGGAGTTTGATCAACCACAAAGTAG
This sequence comes from Burkholderiaceae bacterium, assembly GCA_947452535.1. Lineage (GTDB taxonomy): Bacteria > Pseudomonadota > Gammaproteobacteria > Burkholderiales > Burkholderiaceae > Polynucleobacter. Next base: position 12,825 of record CANGCM010000027.1, read on the forward strand.
AGTAGATCAAAGTTTGAAAGATTTTGGACTCATTCAGAAATTAGCGAACTCAAAAAATCAACCATTACCATTGGCAACCCAATATATAGAATTACTGCAATCCTGTCTTGATCAAGGTGAAGGCAAACAAGATAACGCGATTATTCTGGAAGCCATTCGTCGTCGTGGAGAACCCTCATGAACCTAAGCAATATCCGATATGCCAATGCATTTGCCTTAAAGATTCCATTGATCAAGCCAATGCTCATGGCGGGCACTCATATCACTCATGCAGAAACATTGATTGTCAGAATTGAAACTCATAGCGGCAATGTTGGCTGGGGTGAAAATACAGCCGCCCCAAGTCATGGTGGGCAAACTCTAGAGGCTATGCTTGAGTCGTTTGATCATGGCATTAAAGATAGCCTAATTGGTAATGACTCAAAAAATTTATCAGCGATTAGTGCACTCCTTGCGCACAAATTTCCTAAAGGAAGTGGCGCGATTGCTGCTATTGATATTGCGCTGTATGACCTCATGGGCAAAGAGCTAGACATCCCTGCGTATAGCTTAATGGGTGGGAAGAGGCGAGATTCGATTCCACCCTTATGGCTGATCGGCACAAAGTCAGTAGAGATGGATATTGCGGAAGCCCAAAAATGCCAGAAATTAGGGTATCAATTCTTCAAACTGAAGCTGGGTGTGAAGTCAGTACAAGAAGATATTGAATCCGCATTAGGAATACGCAATGCATTAGGAAGTTCAATTCAACTATGTGCTGACGCCAATATGGGTTATTCGACTGAAGATGCCGTTGCATTTCTAGAGGGGACACGAGAAGCCAAGATTGCTTTTCTAGAGCAGCCTTTAGCTAAAAATAATTTAGATGGCTTAAAAAAAATCTGCGGACTCCATATTGCTCCCATTGGCCTTGATGAATCGATCACCAGCATTCAAGACATGATTGAATCAAAACAATATGGGGTTTCTGGAGTTTCACTGAAAACTTTGAAGTTAGGCGGCATTTCCGGTGTACTGCGAAGTGCCACAGTATGTGATGCCTTTGGACTACAAATTAATTTAGCTGGAAAAATAGCAGAGACTTCAGTGGCGTCAGCAGCGGTGCTGCAATTAAGTGCTGCTCTTACTGAAGTGAATTGGGGCATTAGCCCTAGCCATCTTTATTTAGCTGAAGATATTGTTGATCAGCCTATCGAGCCAAATCAGGGCGTTTATTCCATCCCCAATCGACCTGGGCTTGGAATCGAAGTAAACGAATCAAAACTGAAACGCTTTCAAGCGTAAATATTTCAAGGAATAGACAATGATTAACGCGGCATTAATTGGTTTTGGCTGGTGGGGTAAAAATTTAGCTAAGGCTATCGAGGGCGATCACTCTTTGATGCGCTTCACTAGAATCGTGTCAAAAGATCTTGCTGATGCTGCGGACTATTGCAAATCTCATCAGATTCAATTGAGCGATGAATTTCAAGATGCTCTTGCTGACCCAGCGATAGCTGCAGTGGTCTTGGCAACACCCCATTCAATGCATGCAGAACAAATCATTGCCGCTGCTCAAGCTGGCAAACATGTGTTTTGTGAAAAACCCTTAGCCTTGAGGCATCAAGATGCAGTTGCCGCGATCCGTGCGTGCGAAGAAAACGGCGTCATTTTGGCGGTTGGGCAAAACAAACGATTTTGGCCCTCGATGGCCAAGCTTCGTGAGGTAGTAGCCACCGGCGCCCTGGGAACACTCATGCACATCGAAGGTCACTATAGCAATGAGCACTCTACAAAATTTTTCTCGGATTGGCGTGATAAGCCGACAGAATCGCCGGCCGGTGGATTAACCGGTACCGGTATTCACATCATCGATGCCATGGTGAATTTAGCAGGAAAAGCGGATCAAGTTTCCGCGAGTATCGCCAGCTTTAGAGCCGGCAAAGATCCGCGTGATGCTACCTCAGTCAATGTGCAGTTTCAGAATGGCGTTAGCGCTTACTTCGCAATGATTAGAGCCACCCCTATTTTTTTTCGTGTCCATGCTTTTGGCGACCAAGGATCGGTTGAAGCCATTGGGGAAACAGAATGTATTGTGCGGAAAAATGGTGGTACTCTAGAGCGCTTCGTCCTTGATCCGATTGATTCAGTAAAGGCAGAACTAGACGCTTTCGCTACCGCAATTGCTTCGCAAGGCAAAGTGCCTTACCCCATTAGCACTAGCGAAATGAGTCAAACTATTGGCTTATTTGAGGCTATTGTGAAATCGGTTAACGAACAATCAACAGTCAAAGTCTTGATATAAAAACTGTCTGACTGTTCGTTTTACTCTTAGCCGTGAAAGTAGCAATACTTAATCTGGGGACGCTCCGGAATCTTTCACGACTACAGCCCATTTTTTAAGCTCACTTGCTACAAATGCCTTAGCTTCTGCTGGAGATTTGCTAGTTGTAATGCTAGCACCACCGTTTACCACCCTCTCGGCCACATCGGGCATTGCCAAAACTTTAGTAATCGCATCAAAAAGCTTGTTGGTAATGTCCATAGGTGTACCAGCTGGCACCATGATCATTTGCCATGAGCCCGTTTTAAACTCGGGATAACCTAACTCAATTAAAGTCGGCACATTTGGTAAGCCGGGCTGTCTGGCAAGACCAGTAACCGCATAGCTTTTCATTTTATTAGCGATCATGAACTGCTTAACCGAAGGCAAGGTATTAAACATCACCTGAGTTTCACCGCCGATCAAACCAACTGCTGCAGGTCCGCCGCCACCCTTATAGGGAATATGCATCATTTTTGTTCCGGTTAATTTCATCAACACCTCCATCTCGAGGCGATTAGCACTTCCACCTCCAGGCGTTGCAAAATTAAATTTATCGGGATTGGCTCGCAAGTACACCACTAATTGAGAGACATTATTTGGTGGAAAGTCAGTATTACCGACCAGAGCACTGGGTACATCGGCAACCTGGGTTACAGGGACAAAATCTCTCAAGGGATTAATGTTCAGATTAGGAAATAAGGCTGGGTTAATTGCAACAGTGCCAATATTTCCTAAATAGATGGTGTAACCATCTGGGGCAGACTTAGCAGCAGCCTCCATACCAATATTGCCTGCGGCGCCCGTGCGATTATCTACAATAACTTGCTGACCAAGGACTTCACTTAACTTCACACTTAAGATTCGTCCGATAAAGTCCGATGCACCGCCAGGTGCAAACGGAATAATCATCTTAATTGGTCTATTAGGATAGCCAGAAGACTGAGCCTGTACTGCGGTACTGAGAAAAACACCAAACACTAAAGCTGCAAGGATTGCAGAGGACCTTAAAAAAAGATTTTGGAACATGTATTGCTCTCCTTTACTGAATGGCACCCTCAATAGATATCGTCACTCGGCTCAATTGGCAGTGAAATAGGTTTTTTAAGTCTTGCAGACAAATCGAATGCCTTAGTCAACATCAAATTCCTATGGGCTTGCTCTGCAGTTGCTGCCGGAGTTGGCACACCCAATGCAACTCGATTTAACCAAGACTCTGTTTCTTCTCTCATGGGTCCTCGTAACTCACCCAGCGCCATATCACCCGGCGGGTAGCTACCCATAAAATCAACGCGACGAGCTGCGTCAGGCGCATATCCCTCGCCCTGAAACTTGCTAGTTGCCAAAACAATATCGCGGTGCGTGTCATCGATTGTTAACACGCCCTCAGTTCCGACAATACCAACATCTAAACTATAAACAGCTCCTGGCCAAACTACGGGTAGCGCCCAAGAAATAGTTGACTGATAGATGGTTCCATCTGAAAAAGTAATCACTCCAGAGGTGGCATCAATTCCCTTCCACTCTGGACCTAGGGCTTTATCAATTGAGCGCGCATAAATCTCTACTGGTGTCTTCCCCTCCATCATCCACATGACAATATCAAGAGCATGCGTTCCGGAAATCACCATAGGCGATATTTTTTCAGGATGATCAGTACGCTTATAGTTATCAATCGCTACAAGGCGATTCATAAAAGCTCGCGAAGAGACTAAAGTCACATCACCAAGTGCGCCTGTACTCACCTTTTCTTTTGCAGCCAACCAACGGCGGCGAAATCGCTGGGTATACCCCACAACGGCATCTACGCCAGAAGCCTGAATCGCCGCTAAAACTCGGGCTGAGTCAGCCAAGTCAGTGGCCAACGGCTTTTCAATCATCAAGGAGTGCTTACGCTCTGCAGCAAGCAAAACAGGGTCAACATGTAAATGCTCATCTGTTGAAATAATCGTGGCATTCACTTCTGGCCTATTTAATAACTCACGATAGTCTGAAGTTACAAAATCAGCTTTGAGTTTTTCTGCAACAAACTTAGCCCGCTCTGGATTTTTTTCAGCAATACCAATCCAACCCACTTGAGCGTGCCGTGCAGCAACCTCGCCCCGAAATAAGCCAACTCGACCAGCACCTACAATTGCTAAGCCAATATTTTTTGCCTGGCGATCTCTCATCAATTACCCCGCAACTGCTTTGAGTTTTGCCTCAGGAAGGGGTAAGTAGACTGGGTCGCCCGTCTCCGCAGAGAGGTCGGCGGCCATATAGACTTCCATCACAGTTCGAGCTTGTTCGCCAGTAACGAGCACAGGTCTATCAAACACGACTGCCTCAATAAAATGAATTGTTTCTGCGGCCATTGGACCAGCAAAAACGTGGTCGACCTTCTCACCAGGCATCGTAGACATCGGCAACTGCATGCCTTTTTCCATAGTGTTAATAACGACATCTTTATGACTATCGTCTACCATCACTGCACCTTCAGTGCCAATAAACTCGATCCAGGTTGTAGAAAAATTAGGGTAACCCAAAGGCAAGCTCCAGCCACCACCAACTACAAATGAAAGTCCGTTATCCATTGTGACCGTGATCCACTGGGTATCTGGAATATCAGCACCGGTTGATTCACGCATTGCCCCGAAATTGATTTGGGAATAGACCTTAACTGGCTTGGCTGGCTCAAGACACCAAAACACAAAATCCAAATCATGGGTTGATTCCATTGCAGCAGGAGATAACTTCACACGACCGCTAATCTTCTTACCAAGGCTACGAGTAATGTGACGGCTAACCAAAACGCTTACCGGACGACCAATAGTGCCATTAGCAATGGACTTTTTGACATAAGCAAATTTAGGATTAAAGCGCTGTGAGTAGCCAATACTGAACTTCAGGTTAGACTTTTTAGCTAAAGCAATCAGCTCATCTGCCTCAGAAAGTTCAATCGCAATTGGTTTTTCCATGAACACATGCTTGCCAGCCAAGAGCGCATCTCGCGCCATGGGAAAGTGCGTCGTTTCTGGTGTTGCCGAAATCATAACGGCATCAATATCTTCTATTTTGAGTAATTCGCGATAGTCGGTTGTTGCCGTTTTCGCTTCGACTAGATCAGCCATTTCTTTGAGACGCAATTCATTGGTCTCTGCAATATGAATATCTTTGATCAGCGCGCTACCGTGAGCTGTCTCTGCACGAATCCCACCGCACCAACCAGTTCCAATAATTCCAAGATTAATTTGTTTCATGTCTCCCACCCTCTTCACATTAAATGTATATAAATACTGCTCAATTTATCGAATCGTTTTACGCGCAATGACTACGTTATCAAATACTAAATTTTGAGTCCAAATCCAGCGTGCACCAGAGAATAATTCTGGATACCGCGTATATGCAGGCAAGCTATTCACACCAATATCCTCATCGGTATACTCCCAAGCTCTTGGCCAGTTGAGGTCATTAAAGCGCTTGGTTTGCCAGTTCGAGGGGATTGGATAATGAATTGCGAAGCACTGATCTTTACAGTCTGGTTTTTTTGCAAAAGGATGAACACGTCCCTTTAGCGGAGTATCGTGAACATTACCTTTTTCTACCACTTCAGACGGATCATTCAATGGGGCTATGTAGAAAGTTTGCGCTTTCCATGAGCTATCTGTCACGGTGCCGTCACTAAACTTCGCAATCAACCCGCCATCGCCTGGATACCATTGGCTCGTTTTTTCAGTTACCGGAACGGGAAATTGCTCCATACCTAAACCTAAGTGCTCATCCCAATCAACCAACAAAAATGCCATCGTATAAGGACGTTTGGCTTTGAATTTGACGATAGCTGAATTAAATGGAGTGTAGGGGGTATTGTCAACCGACACTAATTTCCCGTTAACCCACATCTCGTAGTAATTATCTGCAACGATGTATCCAGTAATGACCTCACCATCTGGATCGACTACTACTACTGGGACATCCTTAGCAGAAACCTCTGAGGTGTTCTTAGGAGTAATTTGTGCACATTCACTATAGAGGTCTGCACTTTTAGGTCCTAGCCCCTTTTGCAAAGCGGTCTCAGCAGGCATCGTGATGACAGTGCCATCCGTTGCTGTAATTTTTCCAACCGAACTTAAGCGATGGTTGCCAACAGTCACAGGACACTTGTACAAGGTCTCAATCTCGCGTGTGGCCGGCCCCTGAGTCACCATTCTTTTATAAACAGTGTTGTCCGGATCCAGCGCAGGCTCCTTTGCTGCCGATGCATACTGCGCACACATTACTCCGACACATAGTAATGTTGAATTTACTAATAAGCGCTTTAAATTCATACTGCCTCCTTCGTTAGAGACTGACTCAATTAAGACTTAATTGCAGCGTTCACTCGCGGCATGACTTCGGTAGCAAATAATTCCATTGATCTTTTTGCTAACTTAGGATCCATCCAGTCATGACCGGCATACAGTAATTGCCCAAAATCACCTACTAATTCTCTAAATGCCAAGATTTGATCAACCACGGAATCTACGGTGCCTGCGATCACAAGGCGTTTAGTAACGTAGTCGATTGTGATTTCAGAATCCGGCATATTTTGATCTAGCTTAAACAGATTTCCGCGCCCACCACCACCAACCAGTTTGCGCACCAATTGCTTAAAGTAAAAATGGTAAGGCCCGCCCTCTTCAAGCGCATAACGCCTTGCCGTAGCCTCATCATCCGCCACAAAAATACTTTTTGCAATACGCCATTCATCTGGATGGGCAACTGCCCCTACTGCCTCACGACCCTCAACATACTTAGGCCAGTGAGTCTTAACCCATTCAGGAAGTAAGAAAGGTGCAGAAATAGGCTGCCATCCCCGCTTTGCCATTTCCGTTACCCCTTTAGAAAATGGTGCTACCGCTGTACCAACAATTAATGGGTGAGGCCTTTGGTATGGCTTCATGATGAAACCTTGACCAATTTCTGGGACCATGGTTTTTTGAACCGAGACATTCCAGTAGTCACCTTTAATGTCGTAGGGTGGATCCGATTCCCAAATTTTTAAAACGGTATTAATTCCCTCGACAAACATCGCATTACGATCTCTATCCAGATTACCGAACACCTCAGCATCAGACATCAATCCACCAGGGCTAATACCCATAATGAATCTGCCTTTGAGTAAGTGGTCCATCATGGCCGCTTGTGCAGCGATGTGCGCAGGATGAGAATTCGGCACGTTGATAGTGCCTGTACCCAACATAATATTTTTTGTTTGATGAATCAATGTTGCCAAAAAAATCATTGAGGAAGTCACGGTTTCTGCAGCATCGGTGACATGCTCACCCATATAAGCCTCAGAGAAACCCAATTGATCAGCCAAAATAATGGCCTCTTGATCCTCTTTGAGAGTCTCAACAATATTTCGTCCTGGTGGATGCAAAGGCATCATAAAGGTGCTGTATTTCATCGCTTCTTTCGTCTTATGTGGTCAGGGTATTTTTAAATTAATCAGGTCAATAATTACACTTCTGTTGCACGCGCGTATGCGCCGTTACAGAAAAGTAATGAATCTTTTTTGATATGGGAGTAGCGCAAAATTTTTCCAAGAAACAATACATGATCTCCAACTTCTTGGGCACTAATGGTTTCGCACTCAATGTTGGCTGCACAGCCTTGTATTACCGGCAAACCACCTAAACCCTCTTTGCATTCAACTCCAGCAAAGCGATCATCTGATGGCTTTGCGAATTGATTTGATAGGTGAAGCTGATCCACACCAAGGACATTGATAACAAAGCGTCCTGACTCATGAAATACCGGGAGATAACGGGATTGCTTGCCCAGACTCCACAAGACTATTGGAGGATCCAGTGATACCGAGCTAAATGAATTTGCTGTCAATCCAACCCGCTCTCCGGAAGCACCAATAGTGGTGACCACGGTGACCCCAGTACCAAAGCATCCTAAAACATTCCGCAGTTCTTTTGAGTCAAATTGATTGCCGGATACCTCTATATTCATCGCTTAGCCCCATTGCTCGCCATTAATGGCGAATTAAGTAATCAGGTAATCAATTTAAGTGATCAAGTGATCTATAGCAATAAGTATTAACCCTAGAATTGCTAGAATAAACCTCGATTAATGGCTTGAAACCCCAATTAGATTCGGAATAGTTTCCTTTGCACCTGCCAAATAGGAAGTAATCGTTTGATCAATTATTTCATCAATATCCAGCGTTAAAGGGGCATTAAAGATCCAAAGACGCTGTCCTAGGTAAAAAACGCGGGCATTGATACCCCAAATGAGCTCCACCTCCTCCTCAGTCAAGGGCACCTCCTCAAATCCTGGCAAGCCGAGTTCTGCACGCAACTCTTTGGCGATGGGTTCAAGCACTCGGCTACGTAAAAATTCTAAATACCGAGTGTTGATATTTTCACCCCTCAGCCCGGAGAACATAAAGATACGAACCCAATCGTAGGTCAGCGCTACTCGGGCGTAATCTTTATAGAATCGCAACAGCCTTGTTTGTAGGGAAATGCTTCGATCAGCAATAATGGATTCCCAATAGGAATTCCATCGCCCCACATAAACCTCTTGATAAACCCGCTCGATTAATGCAGCCTTTGAGGGGAAATAGCGAAAAATCAGGGATTGAGTAACACCCATCCGGCGAGCGAGCTCGCGGGTATCACCATCAAAACCCACCTCTGCAAAAAAAGCGACCGCTGCTTGCGCAATCTCCCGATCCCGATCCTCTCGCTTGAGCCTTCGCCTTGGAGCGCTTGGGACCGGTGATGGTGCGCTTTTTGTATTCATTACTTTCGCTCTGTATTAATGAATAGCAGGCACTTTTTCAATCAAACCACTCTCGGCAGATTTCATAATGGATTCCAGTGCCGCAACGTTAGCCAGCATCTCATCTGTACTTACAGGATAAGGACTTAAGCCTAACGCGCCCTTTGCAAAAGCTTCCAAATTGGCTCGCACTGTTGGATGCGGCTCATTAAAAGAGCTCACCATTTCCTTTCCACTAAATACCATGCTGATATCCCAGCCCGTTGGGTTTTCTGGATGGGTTCTATCCCGAACTTCAACCCATCCTTTAGAGCCGTATACAGTGAATCGACCATCAAATGGTGTTGCAAGAATAGCGCTGATCAATGCTGTCTGCCCACTTTTAAAGCCCAACATGATGGCCAATGAATCGCCATTAGCAAAATTACTGGCTAAGGTATTTAATCTAGCCAAGACAGAATCAGCTGGCCCCAAAATGGCAATGGCTAAATCAACCAAATGAATACCCGTTGCAGAGAGGGGACCACATGGCGCCAATTCTTTAGACAGGCGCCAATTATCTGGTGCTAAGGCAAAAAACTTATCCTGACTGAAGTTACCTTCAATCTGCAATATCGTCCCCAGCTCCCCATCAGCAATCCGCTTTCGCAGATCCATGATGGCTGGCTCAAATCGCCTTTCATGGCCAATACCCAGCAGGACGCCAGCAGACTTACAAGCCGCTACCGCTGCCATTGCATCATCCAGAGTAAGGCACAGCGGCTTCTCACAGAACACATGTTTACCAGCCTTAGCAGCTGCAGTAATTTGAGCAGAGTGTAATTTATGGGGAGTACATAAAATGACAGCATCTACATTGGGATTCGAGATCGCATCTTCATATGAAGCAGAAACACTAAACCCCGACTGATCACCAAGAGATTTAGCAGCTTCACGAGCAACCGGCTCTTGCTCAACTACCATTTCCACTTTGATTACATTACTAGACTGGAGGGTGGCGACAATTGTCTTACCCCACCATCCATAACCAATCACTGCTACGCGAAGTAATTTTTGAGTCATGTTTTCTATCCCTTAAAAATCTATTTTATTTTTTAAAAATTGTAATGTAGCTGCCGTGAACTCAGCCTGACATTCGATATTCGAAATATGTGCAGCATTCAGCAATAAATACTCATTATTCTGAATAGATGACTGCATGAGTGCATATTCAGAAACAGGTGCGGCCATATCTTCTGATCCAGCAATCAACAATACTGGGCATTGCACTTCCTTCAGAAAAGGTCGCGCATCATAATCGCGAACGGCTGTGGCGCAAGCCATAAAACCATCGGCAGATGTTGCCCCAATCATTTGACGTATCCCTTGATCAATCCCGGGATTAGCCTTTCGGAAAG
>CANGCM010000028.1 GCA_947452535.1 Burkholderiaceae bacterium
TCTTGCCCGATCTCCTGAAGAAGATGGAAGGCGGGCAGTATGAGTGCCGCTCCCAAAATCAGGCCACTGATCACCACAGGTTTTCTGCCGACCCTGTCAGACAGCCATCCTGCGAATATCGTGAACGGCAGTAAAGCAAGCGTGGCATAAACACTCAATTGGTCCACTAATTGAGGAGCTAGCTTCACGGAGGTCTTCAAAAAGATCGAGGTATAAACCTGGACACAGAAAAATAACACTGCACCACCAGCAGAGATACAGAAAAAAAGCAGAAACATTCTTTTTCTAGTTTCAGGATCTTTGAGGTTATCTCGCAGTGGGGTCGTAGATTGAGTGGCTGTTTTACTTAATTGCAAATAGACCGGCGTTTCTTCTAGAGCCATCCTCGCTTTGAATGCGACCAGTAGCAGAATGAGCGACACCCAAAAAGGTACACGCCAACCCCAAGATAGAAACTCTTCTTGAGTGAGGTAACTCTGAAGTAGCGCAATCTGTAACGTTGAGACCAATATACCTAAGGGCCCCATCAGTTGTAGGAAGCTAGTCTTAAAACCCCGGTTGAAATTGCCTGCGTGTTCGGTGAGGTAGACAGCACTACCGCCAATTTCACCGCCTGCTGAGAGGCCTTGCAATAGTCTTAGACTCACTAGAAAAATAGGTGCCCATATGCCGACTTGGGCATAGGTCGGTAAAAAGCCAACACAGAAAGTAGCAATGCCCATCAGGGTGATGGTGATCATAAAAACCGGCCGTCGACCTATGCGATCACCAACACTTCCGAAAATTGCAGCGCCAATGGGCCGCACCACCATACCAACACCAAAGGTAGCTAGGCTTGCTAGGAGACCGGTAGTGGGATCGCTAGAAGGAAAGAAGAGGGGGGCAAAAACTACTGCCAGTGTGGCAAAAGCAAGGAAGTCATACCACTCTAAAAAAGTTCCAAAACAGGCCGCAATGGCCACTTTTCTATAAGAGTGTGAAGACGCTTTAATTGCTGATGAGCTGGTGTCAGTCAATTTTTATTCTGAGTCGCTTGATGATTCAATCAGAGGTGTAGATAAATTCTTGCTTGGTTTAACTCCTAGTTCACGAACCTTCTCAGCAGTGCGAATGAGATTACCCTTACCAGACTTCAATTTATTGAAGGCGTCGTGATAGCTCGTTTGTGCTTGATCTAGGCGTTGACCTAATTTTTCAAGATCCTCTACAAAACCAACAAATTTATCGTAGAGCGTGCCACATTGCTTAGCAATCTCTAGCGCATTGCGGTTTTGGTGATCTTGCCTCCAAAGGTGAGCAACCGTGCGTAGCGTAGCCATTAAGGTACTTGGACAGACCAGCACGATATTTTTAGCTAGCGCTTCTTGATACAGGTTTGGTGCAGTTTTCAGTGCCAATAAAAAGGCTGGCTCAATGGGAACAAACATCAGCACGAAATCTACTGAACCAATACCATATAGGGAGCTATAGTTCTTGCTTGAGAGTCCTTGAATATGCTGACGCAGTGATTGGATATGGGCAGTTAACTCTTGTTCTGCAACTATAGGATCTGAGGTCTGGGCATGACGCGAATACGCAGTGATGGAGACCTTGCTATCTACTACCAGGCTTCTGCCTTCAGGTAGTTTGACCACAACGTCAGGCTGAAGACGTGAGCCATCGGTTTGTGTGTGGCTATCTTGCACTAGGTATTCTTCGCCTTTGCGCAAACCCGAGGATTCAAGAATAGATTCTAGAACCAATTCACCCCAATTACCTTGTACTTTGGAGTCGCCCTTCAGTGCTTGGGTAAGTGAACGTGTTTCGTCTGACATGCGCAAATTAAGAGTAGCCAGTCGCTCGATTTCACTCTTTAGTGCAAAACGTTCACGCGCTTCATTGCCATAAGATGTATTTACTTGCTCTTTAAATTCCGACAGCTTGGTTTGGAGTGGCTTGAGTAAGGCATCGAGGTTAGCGACGTTCTGTTCCGTAAAACGCTTAGACTTATCTTCTAGGATTTCATTGGCTAGATTTTTGAACTGGCTAGTGAGCGCTTCTTTGGCTTCATTGAGCGACTCTATTCTGCCTAAACCCTGTTTACGCTCAGAATCTAATTCAGCCTCTAGGCGGATGGCATTTTGTAATGCTTGATCACGTTCATTGCGAAGGCTGATTGCTAAAGTAGCTTCTGTTGAGCTTTGCTGCTCTGAGCGATGAAGTGCAGAGCGTAAGTTGAGTGCATAAACAAAAAGGCCTGCACATAAACCTAATGGCAGGCCAAATAGAAGCAGAGAGCTTAAGTCAAAAGTCACAGATTAATCTATGGAAATTCTGTGTATTAGGCTTGTACGAGCTTTTTCAACTCACCACTTTCGAACATCTCCGTCATGATGTCGGAGCCGCCAATAAATTCCCCATTGATATAAAGCTGTGGAATGGTTGGCCAGTTAGCGAATTGCTTAATTCCTTGACGGATTGCGTCGTCCTCGAGAACATTGACGGTATGTAGAGTCTCAACGCCACTCGCCCGCAAAATATTGATCGCGTTTCCGGAGAAGCCACATTGAGGAAACTGGGCATTGCCCTTCATAAACAATACAACGGGATGACTAGAAACGATTTCTTGAATCTTAGCTTGGGTATCCATAATTTTTCCTTCTCAATTTTTCTTTAAAAAGCGATGTTGATTCATAACTGACTGTGACCAATTTTAAAGCCATCTGAAGAAAAGGGTAAATTCCCCGTAAGGGTTTTAGAGCCTTTTTCGTCCAGAAACTACCCGGCAGAGACCCGCTAAATCGAGGTGTACCTGTATATCTACTAAATCTGCAGCTTGCAATAGTTGCATAACGGACTCAGATTGATCAAAGCCGTGCTCTACGGCGATGAGACCGCCGGACTTTAAGTGTTGATTTGCCTCGGAAATAATGATTTCTAGGCAGCTTAGGCCACTGGCGTAATCGGTCAGTGCCGATAAGGGTTCAAATCTAAGGTCCCCTTGGGCGAGATGAGGGTCCAGATTGGCTATATAGGGTGGGTTACTGATAATGACATCAAACTGATTTTGCTGGCCTATTGCCTTATACCAGCTCCCTTGCGCAAATTTGACTTGATGGCTGAGGTTGAGCGATTCAGAATTTTGTTTTGCAATAGCCAAAGCTTCGCTTGACTGATCGGTGGCAATCACATGAGCTAGCGGTGTTTCACTTGCGATCGCGAGTGCAATAGCGCCAGAACCTGTGCCCAGGTCTAGTATTTTGGTGGGTGTATTGAGTTTGGTGATTTCGGCAAGAGCGATGTCGACTAGTAGTTCAGTTTCAGGGCGTGGAATAAGAACGCCAGGAGCAACCAGTAACTCAATATTATGAAATCCCTTCTTACCTAGGATATACGCGATGGGCTCGCCATTCACTCTTCTATCGATCAGGGCTTCCCATTGGGTGCTTGCCAAATCATTCAGAGTCATATCATCATGGGATAGCAAGGCTGATCGAGGCAGTTGATAGTGCTTTTCTAGAACATGGGCTAACAGTATGCGAGCCTCATTTGCTGGCAATGCACAGTTACTTATTAGGGCTCGTAATGGCTGTTTCGCACTCATCTGGATGCGAAATTAATTGTCGCCTAGTGCTGCAAGGAGCTCGGCTTGATGCTCGGACGCCAGTGCATTGCAAAGATCATCCAAATCACCATCCATCATAGAATCAATTTTGTAAAGCGTCAGATTGATGCGATGGTCGGTAATGCGCCCTTGAGGAAAGTTGTAAGTACGAATCCGATCACTACGATCACCAGTGCCAACCAAAGACTTCCTAGTTTGCGCCTCTAACTGATGTTTTTCACGTTCGCGCGCATCCATGATGCGCGACACCAACACCTTCATCGCTTGCTCACGATTGCGATGTTGACTACGGTCATCTTGGCATTCAACTACTGTACCCGTGGGTAAGTGCGTGATCCGTACCGCAGAATCGGTTTTATTAATGTGCTGACCGCCAGCACCCGAGGCTCTAAAAGTATCAATACGTAGTTCAGCGGGATTAATTTTCACCGCCTCAAGCTCATCGGCTTCCGGCATGACGGCTACCGTGCAAGCCGAAGTGTGAATACGCCCTTGAGTTTCTGTTTGGGGAACCCGCTGTACGCGGTGGCCACCAGATTCAAACTTCAGGCGCGAGTAAACCGATTGACCGACTAGACGTAAGACCACTTCTTTATAGCCACCAAGATCAGACTCTGCAGCATTGACCACTTCCACTTTCCAGCCTTGACGTTCTGCAAAACGTGTGTACATTCGGAGCAGGTCTGCAGCAAAGAGAGCGCTCTCGTCACCACCTGTACCCGCACGAATTTCCAAGAAGACATTACGCTCATCGTTAACATCTTTGGGTAACAACAGTTTTTGCAAAACATCTTCAAGCTCTTCCATCGTGGCTTGGGCTTGTTTTTGTTCTTCGTCGGCGAAGTCCTTGATCTCCGGATCTTTGCGCATCTCCTCTGCGGCTTGCGCATCTGCCTCGGCTTGTTTGTATAAGCCAAATTGCTCAACAACCGTAGCAATATCAGAATGTTCGCGGGTGAGCTTCCGATAGTTGTCCATATCTTTAGTGGACTCTTCGGTCGTTAATAAGGAGTTGAGTTCGGCTAAGCGCGTATCTAGGTGGTCTAGCTTAGCCCGCATGCTGGGCTTCATTTAATGGTCTTCTAACTTGGAGTGCGAGGCGAATAATTTAGGTAGCAACTTCATTAGGGCGTCACGCTCAGCGCCGTTGGAATGCTGCAAAGCATGTAATGAGCCATGTAAGAACTTATTGGTTAAGCCCTGTGCCATGGCATTGAGAACCTCTTGGGGGTCATCACCACGCATCAAGCGCTTCATGGCGCGATCGAGCTCAATTTGTCTGAGGTGTTCCCCTTGCTGCTGAATATCTTGAATCAGTGGCACCGTTTTACGACCCTGCATCCAGTGCATGAAATTACCAACACGATCCTCAATAATGGCTTCAGCTTGGCTTACTGCTGCTTGACGCAAAGAGGTGCCTGTCTGAATCATGACGCCCAAGTCATCGACCGTGTACAGGTAGATATCATTTAATCGGGCAATCTCTGGCTCAAAGTCGCGGGGAACAGCTAAATCAATCATCACCATCGGCTTGCGACGGCGTTGCTTTAAGGCGCTCTCTACCATTCCCAAGCCGATGATAGGTAGTGAGGATGCAGTGCTCGATATGATGATGTCAAATTCATGTAGTCGTGAGGGAAGCTCGGAAAGCTTCAATGACTCCGCTTCAACATCTTGAATAGAAATCGAGTCTGCTAATTCTTGTCCACGCTCAATGGTGCGATTGGCGATCGCAATACCTTTCGGCTTGCGTGCAACGAAATGGGTAGCACATAAATTAATCATATCGCCAGCGCCAATAAATAGAACGCGTTGGTCTGCAATAGTTTCAAAGATACGTTCAGCTAAGCGAACCGAGGCAGCGGCCATCGAAATCGAATGCGCGCCAATTTCAGTGGAGCCACGAACTTCCTTTGCAACAGCAAAGGTTTTTTGAAACAGTTGATTGAGGTATGTACCCAAGACGCCTGCATCATTTGCAGTGCGCACCGCATCCTTCATCTGGCCCAAGATTTGGGTTTCACCAATCACCATAGAATCTAATCCGCAAGCAACTCGAAAGGCATGACGAACAGCATCTGATTGTGGCAGTGAATAAATGTGGGGCTCTAAGCTACTTGGAGCCAGTTGTTGGGTTTTGGCTAGCCAATCAAAAGTCGCTTCATGCAATAGGCCGGTAGCATCAGCATCGTTAGCAGCGCAATACACCTCAGTGCGGTTGCAAGTCGACAAGATCGTGGCTTCGGGTAGGTCGGCCTGATTCACGCCAACGAGATGTTGGCGAAGACCGTGCAACGCTTCTTGAAGAAATTCAGGGTCAAAGGCGACCTTTTCCCGAATGGCGACCGGCGCTGTGTGATGATTGATGCCGAGTGTCAACAACTTCATAATGGTGATTATAGATTTGATGTCAGGAACAATGGGGGTAGCGTAATGGGACTTTTGGCTTTTCTGGTGATCGGTGGCTTATCGGGAGTATTTGCCTGGATTTTTTACCCCAGAGTAAGAGCGGCCAAGCCTAGGGCCAAAAAATTCCTCATTTCCTCCTTCATTGGTTTCGTAGCCGCCTTAGCGAGCTCCTACATAGGTCAATTTGCAGGGTTTTTCCAATCAGGCCAGATGCTGGAGTGGCTGAGCGCCATTGTGGGGTCTTGTCTTGCTGGGAGTATTTACGCTGGCCTCAGCAAATAAATAAGCCGTTTATTAGGTGAACTCTCTAGTGTTTAGGGGGCTTAGTCTTGAAAATTGATTAAATCGATATCAAAACGGGCAGTAAGGCTAGCCAGTTAGGGTGAATAGGCCTTTATCGGTATGGCTGGGATGGCTATCGACCCAATGAACTGGTGACTGCTGATGTTCAATTAACCACGCATTCGCTTTCTGGAAATGCCCACAACTACCCTTTCCGCCAGGCTGCAAAAAGGGTTTAGCTGTTTTATATACCCCTAACCCTGATGGGTGAGACGACTGCAAAATTAATGGATTCAGAGCTGGCTCAATGAGTGGAAATTTAGATTGGGCATGGCCACCCCAAAGCATCCAAACCAGATTTGGTTTTTTTTGTCCCAAGTTCCTAATTAGCTTATCAATGAGGGATTTCCATCCAAGATTGGCATGGCTACCTGCTTCACCCAATTTGACGCTCAGAGCGGTATTGAGAAGGAGTACGCCTTGCTCAGCCCAACTATGAAGATCTCCATAGGGAAGGGTGCCAAAACCCTCTAAAGCGAGTGCTTTGCTGATATTGCGTAGTGAGCTCGGAAATTGCCGAGAGTTGCTTGGAATATTTCTCGGAATAGAAAAAGCTAAGCCTTGGGCGAGTCCAGGAGAGTGATAGGGGTCCTGCCCTAAGATCACCACTTTGACTTGGGATACTGGCGTCAGTGTGAGCGCTTTAAAAAAGTACTGTGGTTCAGGGCGGATCTGTTCTGCGCTTTGATTCAATTCTGAGCGGAGATTGGTCTGCAGCGCCTGCCAATCTAGCGATTCAAAATAATCTCCCAGGAGGGTGCGCCAATCTTCCGGAATATCAGCCGCAGAAAACGAATGCATTACTCAATTACTCAGCTGGAGTGAGAGTGTATTGGATTGGAATTTGATCATCCTCAAGAACGGTCATGCATTCATGCTCGAGATCGTCTCGGTAAAAACAAATCTGAATGACCTGCCCGGGGATCAGGCTCGATAAAACTTTATCCCAACGAGTGGTGGTAATGCGTTCACCATTAATGCTGGCCAGAATATCTCCTGCTGCTAGCCCTGCTAATTGGGCAGCGCCACCATCGAGCACATGCGTCACCTTTAGCCAGCCATTTGCATCGCTATGGCGTAACCCTAGTTGCAATTTAATTTGCTCAAGCTTGGAATGGGTTTTTTGTTTAAGCAAAACAGCTTTTGAATGAATCCACTTCTGAATGGGAATATCTTCCACGCCAAAAATGTAACGAGATTTAAATTCATTCCAAGTTTTGGTGAAATTCCTGCCAAGCAAATCTAGGATTAATTCATCTAAGCCATCTTCGGCAATGCCATTTAGAGTGACTCCGTGAGCTTGCCAGATGACGCGCATTAAATCATCTAAGGATTGACGATTTTTTGAAAATTCACGAATCTTGAGATCGAGACCCAAGGCGAGTAAAGCCCCTTTGCCGTAATAACTCACGACTGCATTCGGCGTATTCTCATCCACTTGATAGTATTTAGTCCAAGCATCAAAAGAACTATCCGCCAAGCTTTGCTTTAATCTCCCTGGCCCACGCAAAATACCGTTCCAATTATTCGCAACTAGCTTGAGATAGGTTTTGAGGTCAATACGTTTACTGCGGAATAACTGTAAGTCATCGTAGTAGCTCGTAAAGCCCTCGAATAGCCAAAGTAGCTGCGTATGATTTCTACGATCGAGTTGGTAGGGTTGAAATGCTTTTGGCTGAATACGTTTCACTAGCCAAGCATGAAAGTATTCGTGACTACAGAGCCCCAGAAATTCACGATAACTTGTCTCATCTAGTGGAGTGTTCACTTGGGGAATCTGATCACGACGACAGAGTAATGCGGTACTGTTGCGATGCTCAAGTCCACCATATCCGGCAAGCACAGCATTGACTAAAAATAGATAATTTTTAAAGGGAGCTATCTTAGTCTTAGGCTCAAATAAATTAATCGTGCAGGTGCAAATTGCCTGAAGGTCTGTCGCTAAGCGTTCAAGATCAATCTCGTTAATACAGCCCTGAATAGCCATGCTATGCGATACACCATTGGATTTCCAATGAGCAATCTGAAACTCACCCATCGCTAATGGGTGATCAAGCAATTCATCATAGGTCTTGGCTAAATAAGAGCCGAAACCCTGAGCGTCTACTTTCTCCGCACGCATGCCGGTCTGAACAGTCCAGTGGCTAGCAGAAGCCTCTTTTGGGGAAATTAAAGTCAGCGAACAGGGCAGGGATTCTTGACCTTTGACTGCCAAACAGAGGCTGCTGGGATTGATGAATCCACGATCAGTATCCAGATAGGCGGCGCGCACCGAAGAATCAAATGCATATACCGTTGTCAGAATTTCAACAGGCGCCGATACTTTTGGTAAGCGCCACTGATCGTTATCGATGCGTTCAAGTGCCAAGGCGGTATTAGGCTTGTCTACCGCAAAGGCTTCAATGGTTTCGATTTGCTTACTAAAGTCTCTAATTAAATAGCTACCCGGAATCCATGCAGGCATTTGGAGAATCTGTCCATTGGGGAGCGGATTCTCAATACGTAACTTCACATGAAAGCGGTGACCATGCAGATCTGCTGACCAAATGGTGTATTGGATAGGAGAAAGATCGGGAGAGTTCAATTTATTCATCAGTTTGCCTATCACTTCAGGCTACTAAATTTCTTTTCAATATCGGTAATTTGAACAGCACCCGGAAAACGACTACCGTCTATAAAGAAGATGGTAGGCGTGCCCGTAATGCCGTAAGTTTTGGCAAAGGCCAGATTCTTATCTAGTGGGGTTGCGCAATCACTTTTTCCGCTTGGGGTAATACCATTGACCATCCAATCAATATAGGTTTTTTGTGGATCAGCGGAGCACCAAATTTGCTTAGACTTCTGGGTAGAGTCAGGCGATAGAATAGGAATGAGATAAGTGTAGATGGTGACATTATCTAATTGCTGCAGTGATTTTTCTAGGCGCTTGCAGTAGCCACAATTAGGATCAGAAAAAATAGCCAACTGTCGACTGCCATTACCACGCACTACTTTTAGCGCATTCGCTGGGTTGAGCTCAGACCACTTAATGCGATTGAGGTCTGCTTGTTTTTGCTCGGTAATATTTTTTCCTGTAGCGAGCTCAATAATTTCCCCTTGGATTAAATATTTACTGTTGGCATCGGTGTAAACCACATCATTGCCAACTAGCACCTCATAGATACCCGGTATTGGTGAAAGGGAAACACTTT
This sequence comes from Burkholderiaceae bacterium, assembly GCA_947452535.1. Taxonomy (GTDB): domain Bacteria; phylum Pseudomonadota; class Gammaproteobacteria; order Burkholderiales; family Burkholderiaceae; genus Polynucleobacter. Next base: position 9,547 of record CANGCM010000028.1, read on the forward strand.
TGATTTTGGTGTTTGGGCCAATTTTTTTCTGCAGATCAGAGCGTATTTGCTGCTCCGATTGTGCGTGCACAATTCCGACTGAAAGAGCCAGAGCGCAAGTTAAAGTAAGGGTGGAAAAGAGTTTATTCAAGATCAATATCTCCGAGGGCGCGCTCAATGAGACGCCGTTTAATAAAGTGGCTACGATTGACTAAGCCCAATCCCCAATTACGTAGTTGTTTCTCAGTAGCACTGCTTGCTGAAAATAGTTTCTTCAGCCTATCTGTCACCCACAAGATAGCGCTGGTATCGCCTTGGCGCTGGCGCTCGTAACGACGCAATAATATCTTATCGTTTAGTAAGCGGAAGGACTCACGTTTACTCAAAGTATTGAGTAGTGTTGCAACATCCCTCAAACCTAAGTTGAGGCCTTGCCCTGCAAGAGGGTGTATGACATGAGCGGCATCTCCAATAAGAGCCACTTTGGGATTTTCATCTGGACCAATAAAGCGACTTGCACTAATCCTGCGCAGTGGAAATGTTGCTGGCACTGAATTGAGAGTGAGATCGCCAAGTTGCTCGGTGATTGCTCCATTAGCAATGGAGGAAAATGTTTGCGACCAGGCTGCTTCATCTAGCTGTAACAGTTTTGCAGCATGTTCTGGTGAAGTTGACCACACCATGGAGACTTGTTTGTTTGGCAATGGCAACATCGCCACAATATCCCCTCCCGCTAAAAACCATTGATAGGCAGTTTCTAAATGGGCATTAGTACAAATCCAATTAGCGACTACTGCACTTTGCGAGTAGCTTTCTTCTTTTGTAGAAATTCCTAACTCAGTACGAATAGGTGAATTAGCGCCATCAGCAGCGACGACTAGCTGAGCCTCTAAGGTAGAGCCATTTTTCAGGTGGAGAATGACTCCATCTGAATCTACTTTCATAGTATTGACTGTGTCGCTAATGCGCTCCAATTTATTTTGAAAGCGTGAGGCTTGATCCAAGGTGTGTTCGATCAAATTTGCTTCACCAATCCAGGCTAACTGTGGCGTTCCTGCTTCAAAAGCAGACAGGTGAAGCTGGTCATGCTTTTCACCGCGATCCCCAAAAATTCGCATATCTCTCACTGGCTGGAGGCGACTGTGATCGATGGCGTCCCAGATTTGCAAATAGGAGAGTAATTTTTGAGTACCAGGAGAAAAGGCATAAATTCGTTGACCCCATTGATTACCTTGCGGGGCGGGAACGGATTGACCCAAGTCAGGGGCAATTTGGATTGTTTGCAGCCCGAGTTGAGCAAGACCTAGCGCACAAGCCTTACCAACTATACCTCCGCCGACCACCACGACATCAACGGTGCTTTTTTGGGAGGTGTTTTTAGGTAACTTAACGCTAGTATTTTGATGAACTTCTGACATATCTCGATGATATCGAAACTAGCCCTTTACAATACGGCTATGTCTTTGAAATGTGGCATCGTCGGCCTGCCTAATGTCGGCAAATCTACCCTCTTTAACGCGCTTACCAAGGCTGGAATCGCGGCGGAAAACTATCCTTTCTGCACGATCGAGCCTAATGTGGGTGTAGTCGAGGTTCCTGACCCCCGTCTTGCCGCTTTGGCTGAGATTGTGAAGCCTGAGCGCATCCTGCCCGCAGCTGTCGAATTTGTCGATATTGCTGGCTTGGTAGCTGGAGCTTCCAAAGGCGAAGGTCTAGGAAATCAATTTTTAGCGAATATTCGGGAAACCGACGCGATTACCCATGTGGTGCGCTGTTTCGAGGATGCTAACGTTATTCACGTAGCTGGAAAAATTGATCCGATCTCTGATATCGCGGTAATTGACACGGAGTTGGCTTTATCTGATTTAACGACCGTGGAAAAAACGCTCCAGCGCTCTAGTAAAGCAGCGAAGTCTGGTAATGATAAGGATGCTGCAGCATTAGTGGCTGTACTGACTAAGGTGCAAGCGCATCTAGATCAGGCTCTACCTGTGCGTAGCATGAAGCTCACTGAAGATGAGCATTTGCTCTTGAAGCCGCTTTGCTTGATTACAGCCAAACCAGCGATGTATATCGCCAACGTAAAAGAAGATGGTTTTAGCAATAACCCCCATTTAGACGCTGTTATCGAGCATGCAGCCAAAGAGGGTGCCCCGGTAGTGGCAGTCTGCGCGGCAATCGAGGCTGAAATCGCTGACTTGGATGATTCTGACAAGGCTGAGTTTTTGGCTGACCTTGGGATGGAAGAGTCTGGCTTGGATCGCGTCATTCGTGCGGGCTACAAATTATTAGGCTTGCAAACCTACTTTACGGCGGGTGTTAAAGAAGTTCGCGCTTGGACTATTCATCAAGGCGATACCGCTCCGCAAGCAGCTGGGGTGATTCACACGGATTTTGAGCGCGGCTTCATTCGTGCACAAACGATTGCTTTTGAAGACTTTGTTCAATTTAAAGGTGAGCCTGGCGCTAAAGAGGCAGGTAAGATGCGTGCCGAGGGTAAAGAGTACGTGGTTAAGGACGGTGATGTGCTTAATTTCTTATTCAACGTCTAATTCAGATTCTCAAAATGATAAAAGCACTTAGTTAACTAAGTGCTTTTTTACTTTCCCGCCTAGTAATTATTTGGCGGCGATCAGTTCAAGGAGTTTAGTTGGCTTTGATAGCTTTTTCTAGACATTTAGAAATTTCTTCATAGCGCTTTATTGCTATCTTAGTTGGGACCACTTCCTTCTTGCGACCATCGGCGTTCGCAGCCATTTTGATATAGGCCATTGCACTCAGATTTTTGAGGCGCCCATGAAGCGTGGCCTGGGACCCCAGCTCAGACATCGAAATAAGGTCGCCGACCAAAATAGCTTGCTTTGCGTGAAAGCTTAATACGATTTTGTCTAGCAAGCTCTCTTCGACAGAATCCAGCTTTTTTCCTGGATTCATACGATCTAGAGCATCAACGAGGTTTAAAAACCGAACGTAGCAAGAAGATTTGACTGTAGACATTTTGTGGTTTCGCAGTTCTTTGTTATTAGCCCTAGGGTTAACACTATTGTAGACCTATTAACCTGATCTGCAAGTTGTATGCATTATGAAAATCAACCATACTCGCCCTATGGACAAGATCTTTAGTGGGTATATAGCGGGAACTGTAGTGAGTTTTCTTACTTACGCTACCCTCTTTTACCTAAATGCCCTACTTACAAGTCACTCGGACTATGCCCTTGGGGTGAGTTGGATTTATCTTCCTGCGGGTTTGCGTCTACTTCTAACCCTCATATTTGGGGTTTCAGGCGCTGTCGGCATTGCAATTGCCTCTTTTATTATTTTTTATTTTGATACTTTCCCATCAGAGCTAACAACCTGTATTGGAGTAGGTTTGATATCGGGGTTTGCGCCTTATTTGGCCAGAATATTTGTCATGAGCAATATGAGCATCTCACCCGACCTTAGTGACTTAAGTTTGCCAAAATTGACAGCCTGTATTTTGATTTACGCTCTTTTGAGCGCTGGCTTGCATCAGTGGTGGTTTGCCGTGCGAGGACTGAATGAGTCTGGCGGTCTCAATCACTTCTTTGTGATGTTTTTAGGGGATATTTTTGGGGCAGTATTGCTGATTGCCTTAATTAAATACGGTCTAGACTTATTTAGATCTTCCAGAATACGTTAAGTAAATAACTCACTGAGTGCTGCACCAGGATCATTTGCACGCATAAAAGCTTCACCTACTAAGAAGGCATTGACTTGATTGTTGCGCATGAGTTGCACATCTGCGCGACTCATAATGCCCGATTCGGTTACCAAGGTTTTCCCAGAGGGAACCATGGATAGTAAAGACAATGTTGTTTGAAGAGTGACCTCAAAAGTTTTGAGATTGCGATTATTGATTCCGAGTAAAGCTGTTTTAAGTTCTAGGGCCTGCTCTAACTCAGCAGCGTTATGCACTTCAACGAGTACATCCAAATCCAATTCGTGTGCGCAAGCTTCTAATTCTTTCATTTGATTGAGTTCTAAGCAGGCCACGATGAGCAAAATGGCATCCGCACCAATTGCCCTTGCCTCATATATTTGGTAGGGATCGATCGTAAAGTCTTTGCGTAATACGGGAATACTACAAGCAGCTCTTGCTGCCTGAAGATAGGCATTGTCACCCTGAAAATAATCCCTATCCGTTAAAACGGAGAGGCAGGCTGCAGCATTTTTTTCATAGGACCGAGCAATCTCCGCTGGCTGAAAGTTCTCTCGCAAGATTCCCTTGCTAGGGCTAGCCTTTTTAATTTCGGCGATAACACCAGCTTTACCAGCAGCAATTTTTTGGTTGATGGATTGAATAAAGCCCCGCGGCCTCATTGCACTAAGGCGATTATTTTCTTCGGCCTGATCACGTTGGTTGCCTAAAGAGATTTTTTTGGAGTCTGCAGTGACCTCAATTTTTTTAGTAGCAACAATTTTGTCGAGGATATCGCTCATAAAGATCTTAGTTAAGATTGGGTTGCAGCTATAAATTGATCAAGCTTTTGACGAGCTGCGCCGGATGCAATAGCTGCTTGAGCCATTTGAATGCCACTAGCAATACTCGGTGCCACATCAGCCACATACAGTACCGCACCAGCATTAAGGCAAACAATGTCACTTGCTGGACCCGGAGTTTGATTGAGCACACTTAAAACAATAGTTTTGGACTCCTCTGCATCAGCAACCTTAAAACTATTGCTTGGCGCAGTGCTTAAACCAAAGTCTTTTGGATGAATTTCATATTCGCGAACCTGACCATTTTTTAACTCACCTACCAGGGTGGGGCCCTCGAGTGAGATTTCATCTAAACCATCTCGACCATAAACCACTAACGCATGGTCCATACCCATAGCTTGCAATACACGCGCCTGAATACCAACTAAGTCTGCGTGAAATACTCCCATCAAAATACGTTTCGCATCTGCCGGATTGGTCAATGGGCCTAAGATATTAAAAATTGTGCGTACGCCTAAATCTTTTCGAATCGGCACCACGTTTTTCATGGCAGGATGATGGTTGGGGGCAAACATAAAGCCGGCACCAACCTCTGCAATACATTTGGCTACTTGCTCCGGTGAAAGCGATAGCTTCACCCCTAGAGATTCCAGAATATCGGCACTACCTGATTTACTACTCACACTACGATTGCCATGCTTCGCAATTTTTGCCCCAGCTGCCGCAGCCACAAACATAGCAGCAGTAGAAATATTGAAAGTGTGCGCACCATCTCCGCCGGTACCGACCACATCGACTAAATTTTTTCTATCTGCCACATGAACCGGTGTCGCGAACTCACGCATCACCTGGGCAGCTGCAGCGATTTCGCCAACCGTCTCTTTTTTGGTGCGCAGGGCAACTAAGAGTCCAGCAACTAAAGTTGGCGGCATTTCACCGCTCATAATGAGACGCATCATCGCCGCCATTTCATCATGAAAAAGTTCGCGATGTTCAATGCAGCGTTGTAATGCTTGCTGAGGGGTGATTGACATAGTGCTTGCTTAAGTATGGTTAGTTATTTAACTTGAAGAAAATTCTTCAACAGTGCGTGGCCATGCTCAGAGAGAATGGATTCTGGATGAAATTGCACGCCTTCAACCGCTAGTTTTTTATGACGTACGCCCATGATTTCACCATCAGAGGAGGTAGCCGTCACCTCCAGCATTGCTGGTAAAGAACGCTTTTCAATTGCTAAGGAGTGATAGCGCGTGACTCTGAATGGATTGGGTAGGTTTTTAAAGACGCCAAGCCCATCATGATGAATATCATCCGTTTTGCCATGCATCACTTTTTGAGCACGAACAATCTTGCCACCAAAGGCTTCACCAATGGCTTGGTGCCCAAGGCACACACCCAAAATCGGAATCTGTCCAGCGTAGCGTTGAATCGTAGCTACTGAAATCCCGGCTTCCGCTGGGCTGCAAGGCCCAGGAGAAATACAAATACGGGCAGGTTTAATTTTGGCAATCTCTTCAACTGAAATCTCATCATTGCGAAATACCTTTACCTCTTCCCCAAGCTCTGCAAAGTATTGCACGAGGTTATAGGTAAACGAATCGTAGTTATCAATCATGAGGAGCATCGAGTCCTCCTTGTACTAGGTCTGCTGCCATCAATACTGCGCGGGCTTTGGCTTCAGTTTCTTTCCACTCGGCGGTAGGGTCAGAGTCTGCAACTACACCAGCGCCTGCTTGAGAGTGCAATACGCCATCCCGAATCACCCCGGTACGGATTGCAATCGCCACATCCATATCACCAGAGAAGGACAGGTAGCCAACCGCACCACCATACACACCGCGCTTCACAATTTCCATCTCATCGATAATTTCCATCGCCCGAATTTTTGGTGCACCGGATAAAGTGCCTGCCGGGAAGGTTGCCCGCAAGACATCCATATTGCTCATATTGTCCAGTAATTCACCCTCAACGGAGCTCACTATGTGTTGCACATGGGAGTACTTCTCAATCGACATAGAATCCGTTACCTTGACTGAGCCTGTCTTTGCAATGCGCCCTACATCATTACGTGCTAGATCAATCAGCATGACATGCTCGGCAATTTCTTTGGGATCAGCAAGTAATTCCTTAGCCAAACGATCATCTTCTTCAAGCGTCGCTCCACGTGGTCGCGTGCCGGCAAGTGGTCGAATGGTGACAATTTTTTGCGCTTCACGCTGCTCCTGGCGTACCAGGATCTCTGGTGAGGATCCCACGACCTGCAGATCGCCAAAGTCGTAGAAGTACATGTATGGCGAAGGATTCAAAGAGCGTAAGGCTCTATAAAGAGCAAGTGGTGAATCAGTGAATGGTTTGCTAATGCGCTGACCAATCACTACTTGCATGCAGTCGCCAGCCAAAATATATTCTTTGGTTTTAAGAACGGCCCTTTCAAAATCTTCGGCCTTGAACTTGCGGATCAATTCTGTTTTAGTACTTGGCAGTGAGGCTGGCATGCTGACCGGTTTGCTTAAGCAGGCAAATAATTCTTGTAATCTAGCTTGGCCTTTTTCAAAGCTACCCACAATACTGGGATCGGCATACACAATTAAATAGATGCGACCAGCAACGTTATCGATTACTGCTAACTCTTCAGTGAGCATCAACTGAATATCAGGTACACCTAACTCATCGGGCAGACTATGCCTGGCCAAACGAGATTCAATATAGCGAACGGTGTCATATCCGAAATAGCCTGCAAGACCACCGCAGAAGCGGGGCAGGCCTGGCTGTAATGCTACCTTGAAGCGCTTGAAGTAAGCATCTACAAAATCCAATGGATTGTCACGATTAGTTTCAATCACCACATCATTGAGAAGTACTTCGGTCATCGGCGCAGCTGGCGTCCCAACAGTTCTCAAAACAGTTTTAGCGGGTAAGCCAATAAAAGAGAAGCGACCAAAGCGCTCCCCACCTAAAACAGACTCAAGTAAATAGGTATTCTTCTGTCCAAACGCCTGAGTTAACTTGGCGTAAAGTGATAAGGGCGTTTCTAAATCGGCTAAGACTTCTTTCACCAAGGGAATGCGATTAAAACCCTGTTTTGCTAGGGTTAGAAATTCTTCGTGCTGCATTACGCTTTTCCTGATGTCGCTAGTTCTGTACGCATCGCTTTAATGACTTCAGCGTAATTTTCTTTGCCAAAGATTGCGGAACCAGCAACAAAAGTATCCGCACCAGCTTTAGCTACTTCTGCGATATTGTCGACCTTTATTCCACCATCGACCTCCAGCCGAATGTGGCTGCCGGTTTCTTGCTGATAACGATCTAAGCGTGCACGTACTTGAGCAATCTTATTCAAGGTGCTTGGAATAAATGACTGACCACCAAAGCCTGGATTCACTGACATGAGTAACACGAGGTCGAGCAAATCGAGCGTGTGGTCTAGGTGATGAAGCGGTGTTGCAGGATTGAGCACCAGACCTACTTGACATCCTTGGTCACGAATTAAATTAATGGTGCGATCGACATGAGGGCTGGCCTCCGGATGAAAGCTAATTAAGTTTGCTCCTGCTTTTGCAAAATCCGGGATCAGACGATCCACCGGTTCCACCATTAGGTGGACATCGATCAGGGCTGGCTTACCATTTTTTATTGCATGCGGGCGAATTGCCTCGCATACCAACGGGCCAATAGTCAGGTTGGGGACGTAATGGTTGTCCATCACATCAAAGTGAATCCAATCTGCGCCCGCCAGGAGAACATCTTGCACTTCTTTGCCAAGGCAGGCAAAGTCGGCCGACAAAATGGAGGGGGCGATAACAAACTGGCTATTTGAGGGTGATTTCTGGCTATCCATCCCTAGATTCTAGCTTGCAGTTGGCTCAAGGATGGAGCAGAATTCGATCATGAATCCTCACGAAATCAGTATTACGGTCAAAACCCAGTTTTTGCCTGAGCAGTCTGACCCCGATAACCGCCAGTTTGCTTTTGCCTATACGGTCACCATCAGAAATGCCGGCACCGCCAGTATTCAGCTGATTGCTCGTCATTGGTTCATTACCGACGGAGATAATGATGTCCAAGAAGTCCGTGGTTTGGGGGTTGTAGGCCAACAACCACTGCTGCGTGCGGGGGAGCACTTTGAGTACACCAGTTGGGCAACGTTGCCGACGCCAGCCGGTACGATGCGCGGGGAGTACTTCTGCGTTACCGAAGAGGCTCAGTTTTTCCAAGCCCCAATTCCAGAATTCGCTTTAGTCATGCCAAGAACCCTGCATTAGGCCCTGGAAAAGTACTACTTTTTACCCTTACCGGTCCAAAGGACAATAAATAGGAGGAGCGCTAAAGCCAGGCCACCCTCTAAAACAAACAAGATCATGGGGTATTCATCGAGTAAATTGGCAATCATGATTTTTATATCCAAATTAATAAGTCGCGAGAAAGCCAAGCGAACCCTTGCCTGCAGTGTATTCGCTATAGTCATTTCCAGCCTATTGGTAGCTTGCTCCACCCCTTCTACCCGTGGGCCCAATTACCGTGCTGGTGACGATAGCCCAACTTCCTATAGCTCTTCTATTGCTAGCTTTCGATCGGTCTCGTGGCAAGCTTTGCCAGGATGGCAAGAAGATGAATTAACGCAAGTCTGGCCTGCTTGGCTTAAGAGTTGTGAGGCTTTGCGCAAAAGGAGCGACGAGATAGATTGGCGTCAGGTTTGCGCTCAAGCCAATCGTGTTTCAGGGCGCGATGAACAGGCGATTCGCCAGTATTTTGAGACAAACTTTCAGGTATACGAAGTGCGCAATAGCGCTACTGGTAATGAATCGGGTCTCATCACAGGCTATTACGAGCCTGTGATGAATGGCTCACAGACCCGCACCACCACTTATACCGTTCCTTTGTACGGCATTCCCAATGCTTGGAAAGGCTCTAAGCCAAATCCTGCGCCGACCCGCGCACAGCTCATGAGCTCTAATATTCTCCGCGGTTCTGAAATTGCATGGGTACAGGATCCTGTAGCCGCCGCCTTTATGCAAATCCAAGGTTCTGGAAAAATTCGTCTAGCAGATGGGCGTGTAATGCGACTCGGTTATGCCGGGACCAATGATCAGCCGTTTAAGTCTTTTGCTCAATGGTTGTTGGATCAAAAAGAAATTACTCGCAGTGAGGCAACGATGCAAGGCATATCCACATGGGCCAAGCGCAATTCAGGTCGTGTAGAGGAGATGCTCAATGCCAATCCTCGATTTGTGTTTTTTAAAGAGCTGCCGGGAAATGTCAGCCCTGATTTGGGTCCTAATGGCGCCTTAGGAGTGCCATTGACTACAGAGCGGAGCATTGCGATTGATTTGAGGGCAATGCCTTTGGGTGCCCCAGTATTTTTGAGTACTACTAAGCCCTTAAGCAGCAAAGCCTTACAAAAACTGGTGGTAGCTCAAGATACAGGCAAAGCCATTGTGGGTGGAGTACGAGCCGATTACTATTGGGGTTCGGGAGATGCTGCTGGAGAATTGGCAGGACGCATGAAACAAGATGGCAAGATGTGGTTATTGTTGCCGCGCTGAACGAATATTTTTTGAAAGAGATCGATGACTTACAACGCCATATTGACTGAGGTAGACGGCAAGGTTGCTGTAATTACCCTCAACCGTCCTCAGGTATTAAATGCCTTGAATGATGAGTTGATGAATGAATTAGGTGTAGCCTTGTTAGGATTTGATGCTGATGACAATATTGGCTGCATCATTGTTACTGGAAGTGAAAAGGCCTTTGCTGCCGGCGCCGATATTGCAACGATGGCGAAATATGGATTTGCTGGCGTCTATCGCGGCGATTTTATTTCTCGTAATTGGGAAGAGATTAGAAAGGTGCGCAAGCCAGTGATTGCAGCAGTCTCTGGTTATGCCCTTGGCGGCGGTTGTGAGTTAGCCATGATGTGCGACACCATCATGGCGGCAGATAGTGCTAAGTTTGCCCAACCAGAAGTCAAGTTGGGAATTATTCCTGGTGCTGGTGGTACACAACGTTTGCCGCGCGCAGTCTCAAAAGCAAAAGCAATGGATTTGGCACTGACTGGTCGCATGATGGATGCTGCGGAAGCAGAGCGCTCCGGTTTAGTTGCCCGCGTTTTTCCTCAAGCCGATCTAATGAAAGAGGTTAAAGCCATTGCTAAAACGATTGCTGATATGCCCTTACTCACTACCATGATGGTGAAGGAGGCGATTAATAGCGCTTACGAAACTACGCTATCCGAAGGGATACATTTTGAGCGTCGTTTATTTCACGCTTGTTTTGCGACCAATGATCAAAAAGAAGGCATGGCTGCTTTTATAGAAAAGCGCCCAGCTAAATTTACAAACTCGTAAACGGTCCAACAATCCAGAGCGAATTTATTTTTGTAAGTAGCGTTGAGCTAGCTTGACCCAGTAACTCACACCAACAGGGATTAATGCATCATTAAAGTCATAGGATGGGTTATGCAGATGGCACGGACCCATGCCGTGACCTACGTCGCGATGATCACCATCGCCGTTGCCCAAGAAAACATAACAACCCGGTTTCTCAAGCAGCATGAATGCAAAGTCTTCAGCGCCCATGGTTGGGTCGATGGAGGTATTGACGTTCTGCGCCCCAACTAGTTCACTCATTACTGCGCTGGCAAAGTCCACTTCATTTTGATGATTAATGAGTGGAGGATAGTTGCGAGCAAAACTGACTTCTGCTTGACAGTCAAATGCACTAGCCATGTTATGTGAGATTTCTCGCAAGCGTTGCTCGATTAAATCTAACACTTCTAACGTGAATGTTCGAACTGTGCCACCAATAAAAGCGCTATCAGGAATGACGTTACTCGTCTCGCCAGCATGAAACTGCGTTACTGATAACACCGCCGCATCTACTGGGCGCTTATTGCGTGTAATGATGCTCTGTAAGCCCTGCACAACTTGAGCACCTGCAAGAACGGGATCGGCACTATTGTGTGGCAAGGCGGCATGACCGCCTTTGCCTCGAATAGTGATTTCAAAGGTATTACTAGAGGCCATCATCGGGCCAGCAGTCACACCAAAATGCCCTTCTGCAAGACCTGGCCAGTTGTGCAAACCAAAAACGGCGTCACAAGGAAATTGCTTAAATAATCCATCATTAATCATTTCTTGTGCACCAGCGCCACCTTCTTCTGCTGGTTGAAAAATGAAAATGACTGAGCCTTTGAAATCGCGATGATTGGAGAGATATTGAGCGGCACCTAAGAGCATTGCAGTGTGGCCATCATGACCGCAGGCATGCATCTTTCCTGGATTCTTTGAAGTGTGTTCAAAGGTATTGTGTTCTTGTAATGGCAGGGCATCCATATCGGCACGAAGACCCACCATCTTGCCTGCACCTAAGTCGCCATCGAGCTTACCAACAACCCCAGTTTTACCCATCCCGCGATACACCGTAATGCCCCAACTGGAAAGTACTTCTGCCACGAGATCAGAAGTGCGATTTTCTTCAAAACGCAGTTCGGGGTGTGCGTGAATGTTACGGCGAATTGCTTGTATGGCCGATGCGGAGTCGATAATTTCTGGAAGTAATCGCATGGCTTTATCTTATCTGAATTTACTCGGGTAGCCTTATATGCCCTGCAGCAAAACGTAAAGCCTCCAGGGAGTAAGGGGCATTCTCCGGCTTTTTTAGCTCAGCTGGAAGACTGGGAATAGCCCCTAAAAATGGCGCGAATATTCGGTCTTTTAGGGCCTGGATATTTTCCTCTAACAGAGGCATTGGATTAGAAAGCGTATTGGCAATCCATCCGGCAATTGTTAATTGACGTGATTGAATCGCTTCGCAAGTCAGTAGGGCATGATTAATACATCCCAAACGCATACCAACCACTAGAATGACGGGTAAGTCCATCGCCTGCGTTACATCCCCCAGATCTTCTTGTTCGTTTAGGAGAACCAAAAATCCACCAGCACCTTCAACTACTACTGAATCAAACGCTGCAGTTAGGACTTTGAATTCATCTAGGATGATGGTGGCATCTAAATAAATGCTATTTTTTTGTGCAAGGAGATGTGGGGCTGCTGCTTCATCTAAAACAAAAGGACAAAGACTTTTTTCATGAGGATTTAATCCTGAAGCAATCCGTAATGTTTCGAGGTCTTCATTGAGTTTTTGGCCGCTAGCGTCAATATAAGTTCCTGCAACCACTGGCTTAAAGCCAACGGATTTCAGTCCCGCTTCTCGAAGTTTAAGAATGAGCGCACCGCTCACTAAAGTTTTCCCTACTTCAGTATCGGTGCCGGTGATAAAAAAACTACCTGCGGGGATCGAGTTCATACTCCACCCTCTATTGTTTGCTCAATGATCTTTAATGTCCTGATAAGTGCTCGTAGGTCATCAACATTGTGGCTCGCGGAAAATGTAATGCGTAGTCGTGCGCTTCCAACGGGAACCGTAGGCGGACGAATTGCTGGAATCCAGTAGCCTGCTTCATCCAATAACTGAGCTACAGCTAATGCATTGGCATTACTACCCAGAATCACTGGCTGGATTGGTGTGAATGAGGATGTTTTTTCCCATTTTGAGAATGTCATTTCCTCATGCCAAACTTGAATTAGCTGATTCATTTGTTGTCGACGACGAACGCCTTCATCACCCTCGATCATTTCCAGACTAGTCAGTAGCGTGTGCGCAATTGCTGGGGGTGTTGCTGTGCTGTAAATATAGGGGCGACCCTTTTGGATTAGCCATTCAAGCAAGGGTGCTGTTGCACAAA
>CANGCM010000029.1 GCA_947452535.1 Burkholderiaceae bacterium
AGGGATTACTACGAAACACTTGGCGTAGCACGCGGCGCTACCGAAGCAGAAATTAAAGCGTCCTACCGTAAGCTAGCCAGAAAATATCACCCAGACGTAAATAAAGAAGCTGGCGCAGAAGACCAGTTTAAGGAACTTGGTGAAGCCTATGCCGTCTTAAAAGATACTGAGAAGCGTGCTGCCTATGATCGTATGGGCGCCAACTGGAAGAATGGTCAAGACTTCACCCCTCCACCGAACTGGAATGAAGGATTTGAATACTCAGATAGTAACTTTGGCGGCGGCAATTCTGGATTTGGTAATGGCTACGAGGGTGATCAAAGTGAATTCTTTGAATCGCTCTTCGGCAGAGGCAAGCATCAGCAAGGTGGTCGCAGTAGTAATTCCCGTCGCGGTATGGACTTCAAAGGTCAAGATCATCACGCCAAAATATTGATTGACCTTGCCGATGCCTATAACGGGGCAAAACGGACCATCACCCTCCATATGCCAGCCCAAGATGCCAATGGTCATGTCAGCACTCAAGAGCGCAAACTCGATGTGAGTATTCCAAAGGGTATTAAAGCGGGACAAAATTTACGTTTAGCTGGTCAAGGAGGGCCCGGCATGGGTACGGGCGGTGCAGGCGACTTATACCTTGAGATTGATTTCCATCCGAATCCACTTTATCGAGTGGATGGTAAAGATGTTTATCTTGATTTACCACTAGCCCCGTGGGAAGCTGCATTAGGAACCGCTATTAATATTCCCACCCCCTCAGGCTCCACCCTCGAATTAAAGATTCCCGCTGGTACGGCCACCGGTCGCAAGATGCGGCTTAAGGAAAAAGGCATCCCCAGCAAAGAACCTGGTGACCTATACGTAGTGCCAAACATTGTTTTGCCAAGTGCCGAAACTGAAGCGCAAAAAGAAGCTTATCAGGCATTAGAAAAAACGTTTGATTTCAAACCCAGAAATCACCTGAAGGGATAATGAACATGACACAAATAAAAACCACCTGGATTGAAGGTAGCATTGTTGAGGATGAAATGCACATGAGTATTGTGGAAATCTCACAAGCTACACGTGCCCCAGAGGAGCTCATCATGTCTTGGGTATCAGAAGGCGTTCTCAGCCCGGCAGGGTCATCTCCGGAGGATTGGCGCTTCAGTGGAGATTCTCTCAAGCGCGCCAAAACTGCTGCTCATCTTACTCATGACTTAGAGCTCAATACTCCTGGAGTTGCTTTAGCGCTTGATCTCCTAGACGAGATAACCCGTCTACGAAATCAATTGCTACGAGAAAATATCACTTAAGACCCTGAGTAGCTTAGTAGCCCAGAAACGACGTTTTTGTAATCTAGGATGAAACATAAATGACCGTATTGCCCTGTATAGAAATTGAAACTGCTCCCAACCCAAGCGCTGCTGTAATTTGGCTTCACGGACTGGGGGCTGATGGCAATGACTTTGTACCGATCATTCCACAACTTCAGCTTTCCGAGTGCCCTGCTATTCGATTTATTTTTCCAAGTGCGCCTAGTATGGCGGTCACTGTCAATGGTGGCTACGTCATGCCGGCCTGGTATGACATTACCGGCAGAGGTATTAACGACCGCGAGGATCTTGCTGGGATTCACAAATCCGCCACAGCGATCTCGGAGTTAATTGAACGAGAGGCAGGTCGTGGTGTAGCCTATGAAAAAATTGTATTAGCTGGCTTCTCACAAGGCTGTGCCATGTCTCTACAGGTAGGCCTACGCTTTCCACAGGCACTAGCAGGCATCATGGCGCTGTCAGGCTACCTACCTCTAGCAAAAACATTACCACTTGAAAGAAGTGAGGCCAATAGCAAGACGCCTATTTTTATGGCGCATGGAGAGTGGGATGCCGTGGTGATTCCAGAACGCGCAGAAGCTTCTGCTGATACCCTAGAAAAATTGGGCTATCAGGTTGACTGGCATAGCTATCCAATGGAACACTCCCTACATCCAAATGAGCTAGTCGATATCTCCAGATTTTTGACTACGGTACTGAGTAAGTAATAAGCCGCGCTTCATTGGGCTTCATTGGGGAATTATGGCTTTTGCTCGCCTCAAAAAACACCTTAAATTACATTAAGACTCGGAGCGACTTAGCAGTAATTCCCAGCGCTGCAATTTAATATCTAGATCGGCAGTAATTTCGGATAGACGCGCTTGCATGCTTGCGGCCAATTGGGGCTCATCTTTATAAAGATTAGGATTGCTCATCGCAATGCCAATCTCAGCCTGCTCTGTCTCTAGCACTTCGATTTGTAAAGGCAATGCCTCAAGCTCTTGACGCTCTTTGCCGTTGAGTTTCTGTACACTACTTTTTGCAACTGTAGGCTTAGATTCAGCCTTAGGCTCCTGCTTTACTTCTGGCTTTGAATCCAACTTCTCCACAGCCTTAGTGCCACCATTGGCAGCACGAATTTTATCTGAGCGAGCCTTTTGAATCTTCCAATCCTCGTAACCACCCTCATACTCGCGCCAGAATCCATCGCCCTCATTAGCAATAATGCTGGTAACGACGTTATCTAAGAAGTACCGATCATGACTGACTAAAAAGACAGTGCCCTTATAGTCTTGAAGTAATTGTTCAAGCAGGTCTAAGGTATCAATATCTAAGTCATTGGTTGGCTCATCAAGCACTAAGACGTTTGCAGGTCTCGCAAATAAACGTGCTAACAATAAGCGATTGCGCTCGCCACCAGATAAAGTGCTTACAGGAGAATTTGTGCGTTCTGGAGCAAATAAGAAGTCACTCAAATAACTCTTCACGTGCTTCTTATTGCCATTGATTTCAATCCACTCACTACCTGGGCTAATGTAGTCCTCGAGCGATGCATTGAGATCAAGGCCTTCTCGCATCTGATCAAAGTAGGCAACTTCAATACGGGTACCCATGGTTGCTGTACCAGAATCTGGTGCAATAGTTCCGAGGATGAGTTTCAATAGGGTCGTCTTACCAGCACCGTTGGGCCCTAGCAGGCCGACTTTATCACCACGCAAAATGGTTGCTGTGAAATCTTTCACAATCGGACGACCATAAGACTTAGAGACATTCTGAAGATCGGCTACGATCTTGCCACTTCTGTCGCCCGCGGATACTGCAAGCTTAACTTGGCCAACAGCATCACGCCTTTGTGAGCGGCTAGCGCGAAGCGTTTCTAGGCGTGCAATACGTGCAACGCTGCGAGTACGCCTTGCCTCAACTCCTTTACGAATCCAGACCTCTTCCTGAGCAAGTAATTTATCTGCTCGTGCATTGGCCAAAAATTCAGAATTCATTTCCTGATCTTTCAAAACCTCATAGGCTGAAAAATTACCTGGGTAAGTACGTAAGATACCGCGATCAAGCTCAACAATCTGTGTGCAGACGTTATCCAAGAAAGCCCGATCATGGGTAATCAGAATCACAGAGCCTTTGTACTCTTTGAGTAAATCTTCCAGCCAAGAAATCGAATCCAAGTCCAAATGATTCGTAGGCTCATCGAGCAACAGCACATCCGGCATCTCGACTAGAGCACGTGCTAGAGCTACACGCTTCTTAGTGCCGCCAGATAAAGTATTGATTTTGAGTTCAGCCTCCAAATGCAAACGATCTAGTGTCTCGTGAACACGTTGTTCCCAATTCCAGCCACTCAGAGCCTCTAGTTGCGACTGCACCTCATCAAGACGATGATGAGCGGCATCATCCCACTCACCCACACTAAGCGCTTCGTACTCTTCTCTTAAGGCCTTAGCCTGAGCAACGCCCTTAGATACTGCTTCAAACACCGTTTCTTCCGCTTCAAATATCGGCTCTTGGGGAACATAGGCAATGCGAAGGCCTTGCTGGAACTGCAAGAGCCCATCATCCATCTTTTCTATACCAGCCAGGATCTTCAATAAAGAAGATTTGCCAGTGCCATTTCGGCCAATTAAGCCAACCCGCTCCCCAGATTCCAGTGAGAAAGCAGTGTTTGCCAGGAGGTCAACGTGGCCAAAAGCCAGTTTTGCATCAGTGAGTACGATTAAAGCCATGGTGACATTATCGTCACTTCACTCAAAGTGGTGATATTTCCAATCAACATGGGATTGAGAAGTAGAATTTACCTAGGCAATATTCCTAAATAAAGAGATAAATGACCTGTAAGCTCAGCCCTGCCGCACCACGACTCATCCTCTTTGCAGGTCATGCAGGTACGGGTAAAACTACTTTAGCCAAAAAAGCCTTGCCACTCATTATTGAGAAAACCGGCGCAGACTTTTTCTTTTTAGACAAAGATACGGTCTATGGCGCTTATAGCGCTCATATCATGGAGCTCACGACTAATAATCCCAATGATCGAGATAGCCCTTTTTACCTCAAGAATCTCAGAGACTGGGAGTACGCCGGACTGATCGCGATCGCCAAAGAAAATCTTCAGCTCGGGGTGAATGTCATCCTGGTGGGTCCGTTTTCTACTGAAATCCAAAGCGGCAAAATATTTAAGCCAGATCAGTTAGGGATACCAAGTGAATCGAGTATCAAAATCGCCTGGATTGATCTTGAAGCGAATGAAGCAAGGCATCGCCTAGAGAAGCGTGCAGACCCCAGAGACGAATGGAAACTCCAACACTGGGATGAATACATCAAGCGCAGAGTTGAACCACCAGATCATTTAGCCATACAGCGCTTTAATAATCAGAACTTCAGCGAAGTTCAGTTTGAAAAACTAATCGATCACCTGATCGGATAAGTCCACGCGAGTGAGTTGATCTTAGTTGCTCTTAGCTGATTGGGAAAGATAGTCGAGGGCAACTGCTTCTGCAACCTTAATCCCATCGACCCCTGCAGATAAGATGCCGCCCGCATAGCCGGCGCCTTCACCCGCAGGATACAAGCCTTTAACATTTAAGCTCTGAAAGTTTGCGCCCCTCGTAATGCGTAGTGGAGAGGATGTGCGAGTCTCCACACCAGTAAGCACCGCATCCTTCATTGAAAATCCCTTTATCTGCTTCTCAAAAGCAGGGATGGCCTCCCGAATTGCTTCAATGGCATAAGAAGGTAAAGAGTCCGCCAGATCAGTCAAGTGAACACCCGGCTTATAGGATGGCATCACAGATCCAAACTCAGTAGATGCCTTACCTACTAAGAAGTCACCAACCAGTTGTCCTGGGGCCTCATAGGTAGATCCACCCAACTCATAGGCCTTTGACTCCAGTGCCCTCTGAAAATCAAGGCCTGCCAAGGGACCGCCTGGATAGTCTTCAGGAGTAATTCCGACAACAATGCCAGCATTGGCATTACGCTCGTTACGCGAGTACTGGCTCATACCATTGGTGACCACACGATTGGGTTCAGAAGTGGCGGCAACCACTGTTCCACCCGGGCACATACAAAAACTATAGACAGCACGACCATTCTTGGCATGGTGAACCAATTTGTAATCTGCTGCGCCAATGAGTTCATTACCGGCATGCGGCCCCAGACGAGCCCTATCAATCAAGGACTGAGGATGCTCAATTCGAAAGCCTACAGAAAATGGCTTGGCCTCCATATAGACGCCAGCAGCATGTAATGCCTCAAAGGTATCGCGTGCACTATGACCTAAGGCCAGCACTACATGATTGGCGGCGATATCAGGCTGCCCCTCTATTTTGACGCCCATGATCTGATCATTTTTAATATCAAAGCCAATCACTTTTTGTGAGAAACGAATTTCTCCACCGAGAGCAATAATTTCTTGGCGCATTCTTTCAACCACACCCACCAGCCGGAAAGTACCAATGTGTGGCTTAGCAACATAACGAATTTCTTCTGGAGCTCCTGCTTTAATAAATTCAGCGATAACCTTACGTCCATAGAACTTCGGATCTTTAATTTGACTCCAGAGCTTCCCATCGGAAAACGTACCTGCCCCACCTTCGCCAAACTGCACATTCGATTCTGGGTTTAAAACATTTTTGCGCCATAAGCCCCAAGTATCTTGAGTCCGCTCGCGAACCTGCTTGCCACGCTCTAAAACGATTGGCCTAAAACCCATCTGCGCTAACACTAAAGCAGCAAAAATTCCGCACGGGCCAAAACCAATCACTACAGGGCGCTCAAAACTTTCCGTTTTCACTTGACTGGCATGAGCTAAAAAATGGTAGCTCATATCAGGGGAAGGCCTGATATGAGTGTCGCCTGCAAATTTCTTGAGCAATTCTTCTTCATTCTTCACCGATAAATCAACGGTATAAATAAAGGCAAGAGCCACGTTCTTTCTAGCGTCATAACTCCGCTTAAAGACCTCTGCCTGAATCAAGTCTTGAGGCTTGAGATTCAAGCGCTTCAAGATCGCCTCTTCCAAAGCCTCGGAGGCATGGTCGATGGGAAGGCGAAGTTCAGTAATACGGATCATGGGACTCTACGATACACAGTAAATTGGGGCTATTTTCGAAATAATACTGGGAGAGGCGGGTCATTACAGTTTAAAGGCGATAATGCGCCATGGCTCTACGCGCAACTATCCACAAAGCCGACCTCCATGTCGCAGATTCTGACCGCCACTATTACGGCAGTCACTCCCTTACCATTGCTAAACATCCCTCTGAAACTGAAGAACGGATGATGGTTCGTATTATTGCGTTTGCCCTGCAAGCTAAAGAAGATTTAGTCTTCACTAAGGGGCTCAGCGATACAGATGAGCCAGATCTGTGGGTCAAAGACCTCACCGACTCTATTCAGCTTTGGATTGAAGTGGGTCAGCCAGATGAGCGACGTATCCTCAAAGCTTGCGGAAGATCCGATCAAGTGATTGTCTATTGCTATGGTGGGCACACCAGTAAGATTTGGTGGGATGCTATTGCTAATAAGCTCACTCGTGCCCGCAATCTTCAGGTGATTTCTATTCCGGCTGAGCAAGCAAAAGAACTCAATAAGCTCGTAGAGCGCAGCATGGTTCTCCATGTGAATATTCAAGATGGTGAAGCATACGTTTCTTCAGAGATGGGTCAAGTTACTATCACTCCAGAAATTTGGCGTAACTAGTAACCATGAAGCCTATCGTTTTAGATACCAATATCTTGCTAGATATTTTTGTCTTTAATGATGAAAGAGCAACCGATCTGAAGCAAGCTATTCTGACCCGCGCCATTTTGCCTATTGCTAGTCGCAAGACCTTAGTCGAGCTAGCAGATGTACTCTCTCGCCCCCTCTTCAAACTTGAAGCGCAAACTCAGTCAGAAATTCTTGGGCAATGGCATGCAGTAATCAAATTGATCGATGACACTGCTCTAGCAACCGCACCTTGGAAGTGTCAAGATCCAGATGATCAGATCTTTTTGGATCTAGCTTATGAGCTCAGACCAGCAATACTCATTAGCAAAGACAATGCATTGCTCCAGATTGCCGGTCGAGCTGCTCAAGAAAATATTCTCATTACCAGCGATTACAAGGCTTTTAAGCTGCAGAGCTAAAGCGTAGCCCCTTAGCCGCCTCAGCGGCAATCTCAAAGGACCTCAAACGCGCTTGATGATCAAAGATTTGGCCAGTGATAATAATTTCGTTGGCGCCCGTCTGGTCGAGCCAATACTGCATCTCTTTTCTAACCGTCTGCAAAGACCCGACAGCAGAACACCGTAATTTGTGAGTAGCAGCAGTTTTTTCATGTGGCTCACAATAATCGTCTAGATTATCAATAGGTGGTGGCAATTGGCCACGAGTATTACGACGCATCCGGATGACATTTTGCTGCAAAGTAGTAAATAGGTGAGCGGCCTCCTCGTCCGTATCCGCCGCAACCACATTCATTAGAAAGGCTGAATAGGGCTTAGCGAGCTTGTCGGATGGCTTGAATAATTCACGGTAGGTAGACATCGCTTCGAGCAATTGCTCAGGCGCAAAGTGCGAGGCAAAAGCATAAGGCATTCCAAAGTGGGCGGCTAGCTGAGCGCCATATAGACTCGATCCTAAAATCCAAATTGGCACTTCGGTATCAGCACCGGGAATGGCCTTGACTACCTGCCCCTCCTGAATCGGCCCAAAGTAGTGCTGTAGCTCCCTTACATCCTGCGGAAAGCGATCATCGCCTCCCAGCATATCTCGACGTAATGCTCTGGCCGTCATTTGATCCGTCCCCGGGGCACGGCCTACACCTAACTCAATGCGGCCAGGATAGATCGATGCGAGCGTACCAAACTGCTCTGCAATGACCAATGGCGCATGATTTGACAGCATGACACCGCCCGAGCCCACCAGAATCGTTTTAGTTCCAGCTGCAATATAAGCAATTAAGACCGCAGTCGCCGAACTAGCATTGCCCGTCATATTGTGATGTTCCGCCACCCAATAGCGGGTATAGCCCAAAGCCTCTGCATGCTGCGCAACATCTAAAGAGTTCCGCAAGGCATCCGCAGCAGTAAATCCCTGGGGAATGGGAGATATATCTAAAATAGAGTACGGGACTGAATTGGCCATTTATAGATCATACTGAGAAAGTACTTTTTTTGACATGAGTAAAGCAAAAATGGCAGATGCCGATGACGGCCTCTTTAAGCCAGGCAACAAACTAAGACATATTAAGACCGGCGGCTTTTATAAGGTAGTGCTCCTGGCAAATGTGGAGGCTAATTTAGAACCAGCCTATGTTTATGAGTCACTTCAATCACACGACTTTTGGATCAGGCCAAAAGCGGAAATGGAAGATGGTCGATTTGAATTAGTCGACAACTAACAGATAAAGCTAGAGGACTCGGAATGACTGAAGATCGCATCACTAACCTAGAAATTAAGCTGAGCTTTACAGAAGACCTCATTGATCAACTCAATCAGACCATCTATAAGCAACAACAACAAATCGAATTTCTATATCGAGAGCTTAAATCTATTAAAGAGCAAGCTAGCGGTGGGGATGGTGCGGGAAGTAGTAACCCGAAAGATGAAATCCCCCCGCACTACTAAAGCCCTGATAATATTGATAATCAACGCACTAAATTTAATAGAGGTAGCTGATCATGGGTAATTTGGTACCGTTTTTAGTCCAATGGGGTTTAACCTCCTTATCACTTTGGGTTGCCAGCTACCTGTTTAGCGGCTTACGCTTTGCCGATGGTGGATCGCTAATAATCGCCGCCCTACTGCTTGGTTTTGCCAACGCAGTTGTCAAACCCCTGTTAATTCTATTCACCTTGCCGCTAACAGTCCTCACCATGGGATTATTTTTGTTAGTTGTTAATGCCCTGGTGTTAATGCTAGTGTCTGCAGTAGTGAGTGGATTTACGATCTCTAGCTTCTGGACCGCGTTCTTTGCCAGTATCTTTATTTCTTTATTCAGCTTGTTTATCAGCGGAATTGTGCTTTAAGAACTACTCTACGCCAGGATAAATATCGGACCAAGGGTGGAGTGCATCGCGGCATGGATAACCTTTATTGATTATTGATCTCGCGTTCTCAGCAAGAATCGTTGCCCCACCTGTCAATATTCCCAGTCCAATTGAGACGGCGTTATTGATCACCCCAGCTTGATTGATAGCTGCCTTCGGGTGCATCAAGGTTCCACCCATCTTCACCATTCCAGCTAAATCAATCCCCGTAGTCAGACCTGATTTTTCCCTTGAATTGACAGTCAGATTCACTGCTTCCGTTTTCAAGTTGATAGAACCTGCTAACACGATGTTTAGTCTATTCGTTTCGATTCCGACGGTATTGGCTATATTTATCTGCCCTTGATGAATAGGCAGATAAACCACCGCGCACTCCAACATGGTTGACGGAGATTTTTCACGCAAGGGATTCATAGAGTCTAGTAGAGTCACCATAAAGTCACCCGCATTATTTAAAAAGTGAGAGCCCATGTTGGCTTGATTAATAGTCAGCTGAATCTTGCCACTCGAATTTTCTGCCATCTGATGGAGACTCGATCCTGAAGCATTCAAATCAAACGCAAGCTTTAGATTGCCTCCACTCACTGTTGAAGTGGGATCTATCCTAGCCAATAAATTTTCGAGTACGAAATCCTGAGTTACCCCTTTGACTGAAAGTGTAGGGCTTGGAGTATCGACCTGTGAGAGCTTGGCCTGGACATCAGCACTGCCCTTACCCATCTGTAATGTCAAGTGAGGGATATTAATGACACCCCCATCTAATTGCACAGTAGCCCGAAGATTTTCGATTGGCTTGCGCTTTGGCAAGCCTAGCTCAGCAATATTGATCGCAATCTTTCCCTTCATGTGAGGCAATGCATCAAATGGAATCTTTTCGTCACTAAATAAATAATTTGAATGAGGCTTTTGGACTTGTGACACGGCCGGCGTCAAAGATTTAGCCCCCTGAAGAGCTTGAGGCGCTTGCTTTGCTGTTACCGCCAAAGAAGGCCAATCAAATAATTTTGAATTCACCGCCAAATCAATTGTGGGTAAAAGCTTAGGGGTCTTATTTACCTCCCCTTTAATCAATATGGACTTGCCACTCATAGTGAGATTGAGGTCAAGCGGAAAGTGGCTTGAAGAGACATTCCACTCTTTGAGCAATCTTGGAAGAGAGCCGGTTTTTCCTGTGAGCTCTACATCCTGCTCTCGTAGCTTCATACTCAAAGAGATAGCAGTTTTTTCGCTACTCTCAGTCAATGACAAACGCTTGATTTGATAGCTAGAAGTCGGACTCATCGCCTCTTGATACCAAACCTGAGCGTTAAGCACCAAGACATTCTCCATGAAGACGATCCTATCGGCGACAGAAGATGTATTGTGAGCGCTAGTGCCAGAGACGTCGGCAGCATGGGACCCTACCGTACCCATATCCCAGCTAACCTTACCTGATGAATTTTTTTGCAGGAATAACTCTAGACCACTCAGCTTCACACTGGCAATTTCAATCCGCTCGCTGAGTAGTGGGAGGGTTTTAATATTCATTTCAATACGCTCGAGGGTGAGCATCTCCTCTGCATCCGCCCATACTGCATTACTTAAACTTAAACGCTCTGCTGAAACTGAAATTCTAGGGAAAAAACTAAGGCTTACTGGGCCGGCAATCTTTAAATCTCGCCCCGTAGCAGACTTTACCGATGTAACCAGTAATTTTGTCAACTTCGCCGCATCGACCATGGAGGCAGCATACCAAGTGGCCACTCCCCCTAAGAAGATGAGGCTACCCAGAATGGCAAGGATGATCTTGAGCCTTTTAGTCATGGTAAGTTCATTCTAACTTTATGGCCGGCTCAAAGGGATAGAAACTGAAGTAATATTGATTTGTGCGCTAAACACATTAACTATCAAAAAGAAGGGTAATAGGCCATGGCTACAAAGAAGTCTCCAGCAAAAAAGAAAGTAGCTACTAAGGTGCTAAAAAAAGCCCCTGCAAAGAGAGTTACAAAGAAAGTTGTCGCCAAGAAGGTACCGGCTAAAAAAGCAGTGAAAAAGGTAGTTGCTAAAAAACCCGCTAGCAAGAAGGCGACTAAAAAGGTAGCGGTAAAGAAGCCGCCAGCCAAAAAACCTGCTCCAAAGAAAGCGCTCAAGAAATCAACTAAGGCGACTGCGCCTAAACCTTTAAAAGTGGATCAATACGGGCTTGAAGAAGATGATGAGTTCTATGGTCTCTACTTTGCCAAATCAACTAAAAAAGGTTTAGTCGAAGTAAAGCCCTGCACCTTCTCCTTAATGTATTGGTGGAAAGGCCTGCTGGGCTATCCTGACATGATTGAGATTTCTAAAGATAGCAATACCGCAATGCTGCAATTTGAGTCTACTTTTGGTGGTGGCGATTCTGGTGAAACTGAATTGACAGAAAAAGATGTGTTCGATGTCGACCACATTATTGAGGTTGATGAGGAAGAGCAGCTAGTCTCTCTTTACTCCTATGTACCCATCCCAGTTCCAGAAAAGCTCATTGGTGCACTGGGACTCTCTATTCTTAATATCAACCCCGAAACCCGTTATGGCAGCTTAGAAATTTGCTCTACGGATAATGAGGATGGAGCGAATGAACACTTCCTCCGCTATCGTGCTGCCACTTATTTGCGCGGCGTTAAGTCTGGGAAGGTTGAGGCGATTGAGAGCATGATTACCAATGGCTCAGAGTTCTTTGGCTTGGCTTTAGATGCAATGTGCGTTAACAAATCAATCAAGAAATGGTTGCTGAGCTGATTGCTTGCAATCAATTCAAACTTGATTAATAGGTATTACACATATAAATGTAGGTCGTAGGAAAGCGATCGTTCTCTGTTTTGCGAGTTGCAACAATAGTAGCGCTTCGCTTTCCTAGTTTTTTGCACTCCTCTACTGCTACCGCCTGAGCCTCAGTATCCTTAGCAGATTTAGGAGCATGTACCCCAACCGCACCATCAGACTGTCGATAGACACCAAACTCACTAGGCGGTGTAGAGCAGGCCATCAGCAGGATTCCTGAGAATAGTATCAGCGCAAATTGGTAAATTTTTATCATGGGACTACAAAATGGAATGGTCATACAGCCATTCTAGCGATTTTTATTTGTACCCTACTCGATCTAGCAATCGTTGCGCTGCAATTTGGTTTTTTCCAATTGCCGCAACTGAAATCGCTTCCGCTTTAAATGACCCCAACATTTTGAGCCCTTCGTTTTCAATCTTGACTGACTTCACTATGGGCCACTCGTTATTGCCATTAGCAAAATATTCTTGCGCAGAATCGCTAGCGAGATAGTTTAAGAACAGTATTGCGGCTTGAGGATGTGGGGCATTTTTGGCTACGCCACCGCCAGCAATATTAATGTGAGCACCAGTAGTTTTTTGATTGGGCCAAATAAATCCAATCTTAGAGACGATTTCTTGATCCTCAGGCTTGGTCGAGCGCAATAACCTCACCAGGTAATAAGAATTCGTTAACGCAACCCCACACTCCCCAGACGCAACTGCTTTAATCTGATCGGTATCACCGCCTCTTGGGGGCCTAGCCATATTGGCTACCATGCCCTTAGCCCACTCTTCAGTAGCCACTTCACCACGACGCTCAATCATGGCGCCAATTAAAGACAGCATATAAGGATGGGCGCCTGAGCGCGTGCAGACTTTACCTTTATTGACAGGGTCAGCCAACTTCTCATAGGTATCCACATCTAGTGAATTTACTTTTGTCTTGTTGTAGACAACCAGACGAGCCCGAGTTGAAAAACCAAACCAGCTTGATCCTTCTGAATCTGATTTAGAGCGCAAGTTTGCCGGGATACGACCCTCTAAATAGGGGGATTGAATCGGTTTAAAAAACCCATCAATTTGTGCGCGCCACAATCTGGCTGCATCCACCATCAAAATAACATCAGCCGGACTATTAGCTCCCTCGCTTTTTAATCTCTCAGCCAAAGCGTTGTCATCTGCCTCAATGCGATTAATTTTGATACCGGTTTTTTTAGTGAAGTCGCTGTACAGCGCTTCGTCAGTTTGGTAATGGCGCGCTGAATAGAGGTTTAACTCTTTTGATTCTTGGGCATGCAGCGGCAACGTAAGTAAACCACTCAATAGCAATACATAAATGCTGAGGAATTTTTTTAACTGTTGGGTTGCCATTGCTTTATTCATGATCAAAATTAGATAAAAATATAATTTATCACAAATACGAATGATTATCAATTAAGATTTAGAGATCACCCTAGAAAGTAGCAAAACAGGGAAAAGTCCAACTAAAACAATGGTTAAGGATGGCAAAGCCAATTCTGCTAAACGTTCATCTGCCGCCAATTGGTAAGCTGCGACCGCCAAAGTATCGAAATTAAATGGCCGTAGCAATAGGGTTGCAGGTAGTTCTTTCATGACATCGACAAAGACAAACAGGCCTGCAGTAATCAGGCTGCGCTTTAACAAAGGCATGTGAACTCGTCTTAGAATCTGTGTCTTAGAGAGGCCCAGCAAGGCTGCTGAACCATCCATAGACGGAGTAATGCGAGATAACCCCGCTTCTACACTCTGAAGACTAGAAGAAAGAAATCGTACTAAATAGGCGTAAACCAACACCAGCATGCTGGCCGACATCCACCAAGCCAGCTGAAAGATTTCTAAGAAAGAAAGAATGCCAATAGCCAATACTGCACCCGGTAGTGCATAGCCAAATCCCAGCAATCGATTGATCCACCCTAAACGCGCATTTACCCTGACGGAGTAGGCAAAAAATACTGCCAGCACCACCGAGATCACCGCCGTCAGTAGAGAAACGGACAAGGAATTCATGAGCCAATCTACATAACGAAGATCAATATTCAGGCCTTGCTTAAATAGCAACTGGACAAGCGCAAAGGCTGGCAATAAAAAGCCGCAAAGCAAGGTGCCCCCACAAAATATAAATGCAAAAATGGCAGACTTGCCATGCAAGACTTTCGCTAATGGCTTGCTTTGGGTTGAAGTGGCATAACGCAATTTTGAGCGGCTGTTTTGTTCAACAAAAAAGATCAGCAAGACAAAACTTAAGAGCCCTAAAGCAAGTTGTACAGCCGCCACTCGGTCGCCAAAGGAGAGCCAAGCTTTAAAGATGCCTGTAGCAAAAGTCTGAACACCAAAGTAAGACACTGCACCAAAGTCTGCCAGAACTTCCATTAGCGCTAAAGCCATACCGGCAAAGATGGCTGGTCTTGCCATAGGCAGAACTAACCTGATTAGCCCCTGGAATGGACTATAGCCAAGGGTTTCTGAGACTTCAATGAGCCGACTACTACGCTCTAAAAATGCGGTACGTGTAATGAGATAAACATAAGGGAAAAGGCAGAAAGAGAAAGACCAGATTGCACCGCCCATTGACCTAGGGTCAGGGAAAAACCATAAGGAATCCATTCCAAGCAAATTTCGTAGCGTGCTCTGGATTGGGCCTGAGAATTGCAAGAGATCCACAAAGAGATAGGCCATCACATAGCTTGGTACCGCCAAAGGAAGAATTAAAGCCCACTCAAATATTCTCTTTCCAGGAAAGTGATAGCTCGCAATAATCCAAGCGTTGCCAACCCCAAGAATAAATACCCCTACTCCGACACCAAGAATAAGAACTAAGGTCGAAGCAATATACCCTCCAAGCACAAAGTTCCACAGATGGCTCAGAGTGTCAGTAGCTAAAAGATCGCTAGCGGGAAATAGGAATGGCGCTGCCAAGCCAAAGAGGGGCAAAAATAACAACAAGGCAAGTGGCGCCACAATCCGATTCATCAAACCCGCAATCCGTTTAGACTCTAGCTAGCTATTAAACCATTAGCATTAATGAGAAAATTATAGGGATGAATACCGCTCGCACACTACTTTCCATCAAAGGGCTTGAAATTGACTACCCCAGTCAAGATGGTCGCGGTCGTGTAACGGCAGTCAAAGACCTCAATCTAAAGCTCTCCGAAGGAGAGATTGGTTGCTTACTAGGGTCCTCCGGCTGCGGGAAATCTACCGTCTTAAGAGCAATTTGCGGATTTGAGCCGCTTAAGTCCGGGGAGATCTTGCTGAGAAGTGCCGTAGTAAGCTCCACCTCTATCCACCTAGCCCCAAACCAAAGAAAAGTAGGCATGGTCTTTCAGGACTTTGCCCTCTTTCCACATCTGAATGTCCTAGAGAACATTGCCTTTGGTTTGCAGCACCTGCCCAATGCAAATAGATCTTCAGCAGCGATGGAGTGGCTCAAAAGAGTGGCGCTTTCCGATAAAGCCGATGCTTACCCACACGAGCTTAGTGGTGGCCAACAACAACGTGTCGCGCTAGCCAGAGCCATGGCTCCAGAGCCAGACCTCATTTTGCTAGATGAACCATTTTCCAGCCTTGATAATGAGCTGAGAGAGCGTCTTGCAGGAGAAATGCGAGAGATACTCAAAGCGAATAATATTACCGCCCTACTAGTCACCCATGATCAATTTGAGGCCTTTGCGATCGCCGATAAGGTGGGCGTCATGACGGACGGTAAAGTGCTTCAGTGGGATGCCCCCTATGAGCTTTATCACAAACCCGCTAATCGCTATATTGCAGACTTCATTGGTCGTGGCGTTTTTGTTAAGGGCATTGTTCAATCTGGTGGAAAAGTAAAGATTGAGCTGGGTGAGCTCGATTTAGAAGAAGATCGCAGCCAAGAAATTGGCAATGAAATTGAAGTGCTATTGCGAGCTGATGATATTCAGCATGATGACAACAGCAGCATGCAAGCAGAAGTCGTTCGCAAGACTTTTAGAGGTGCTGACTTTCTTTACACCCTCAAGCTCGCATCCGGTACTGAGATTTTCGCTTTTGTACCTAGCCACCACGATCATGCAATTGGCGAAAAGATTGGTATTCACCTAGTGGCTGATCACGTTGTGACCTTTGCTGACTAAGTAATCTCGACTCACTAATAGCATGTGAGCGCAGTCTGCCCCCCTTAAAAATCCGGCCTTAGAACAATAGCGATATTTTTTAGCCCTAGTTAAGGCGAGCACTCAGAGCTTCTGATCGAAAATTTCGATTAAATCAGTCAATTTTATTCATTGGACTGCTTTTCCCGAGTGGCCCAAGATGGTGGCATCAAACAACAACATAGCAAGTAAAAATGAATATCCAAAATAGCTAAAAAAGAGTGTCATCGTACTGTCAAAATCAGCTTTATCAGTTAGGCTGAATTAGACAGATTAAGCAAGTCAGCATTAAGTACTAACCCAAAAGGAGTTTCGTATGACAAACAATGGAATGTGCCCTATCGCTCATGGAGCAAATACAAAATCTAGCAACACACCTATGGCATGGTGGCCAAAATCACTTAATCTCGATATCTTGCATCAGCAGGATACAAAAACGAACCCAATGGGCCCTACTTTCAACTACCGAGAAGAGTTAAAGAAACTAGACATCCCTGCGCTCAAAAAAGATATGCATACCCTAATGACCACTAGTCAAGATTGGTGGCCTGCAGACTGGGGACATTACGGCGGACTCATGATTCGGATGGCTTGGCATTCAGCTGGTACTTACCGTATTGCTGACGGTCGTGGTGGCGCTGGAACGGGTAATCAGCGCTTTGCCCCAATTAATTCCTGGCCTGACAACACCAATCTGGATAAAGCACGTCGACTCTTGTGGCCCATTAAGAAAAAATATGGTAATCAAGTTAGTTGGGCTGATCTGATGATTTTAGCCGGCACGATTGCTTATGAATCAATGGGGCTGAAGACTTTTGGGTTTTCATTTGGCCGTGAAGATATTTGGCACCCAGAAAAAGATATTTACTGGGGCTCCGAAAAAGAATGGCTTCAAAAAAGTGGTGGGGAAGGAAGTCGCTATTCTGGAGCTCGTGACTTAGAAAACCCATTGGCTGCAGTCATGATGGGGCTAATCTATGTCAACCCAGAGGGAGTGGATGGAAATCCTGATCCACTAAAAACTGCGCAAGATATTCGAGTAACCTTTGCTCGCATGGCCATGAACGATGAAGAAACAGTCGCCTTAACGGCCGGTGGCCATACCGTTGGCAAAGCTCACGGTAATGGAAATACGGCTAACTTAGGTCCGGCACCTGAAGGAGCGCCCATTGAAGAGCAAGGTCTAGGCTGGATGAATCATCAGAGCCGTGGTGTCGGTAGAGACAGTGTCACCAGTGGAATTGAGGGTGCATGGACAACCCATCCGACTCAATGGGATAACGGCTACTTCAAACTCTTACTCGGTTACGACTGGAAACTCACCAAGAGCCCTGCAGGTGCTTGGCAGTATGAGCCAGTCAATATAAAGGAGGAAGATAAGCCCGTCGATGTCGAGAATCCGGAAATTCGATTAAATCCCATGATGACCGATGCTGATATGGCCATGAAGATGGATCCAGAATATCGCAAGATCTC
This sequence comes from Burkholderiaceae bacterium, assembly GCA_947452535.1. Lineage (GTDB taxonomy): Bacteria > Pseudomonadota > Gammaproteobacteria > Burkholderiales > Burkholderiaceae > Polynucleobacter. The sequence continues at coordinate 17,742 of CANGCM010000029.1, forward strand.
CGAGCGTTTTTATCAGGATCAAGCCTACCTCTCTGAAACCTTTGCGCGCGCTTGGTTCAAATTAACCCATCGCGATATGGGGCCGAAGGCAAGGTATTTTGGTCCAGATGTACCTAAAGAAGAATTAATCTGGCAAGACCCCATCCCAGTAGGTCCAAAGAGCTATGACATTGAAGCCGTCAAGAAAGTAATTCGGGCTAGCGGACTTACTTTAAGCGATATGGTGACGACTGCTTGGGATAGTGCCCGCACCTTTAGGGGCTCTGACAAGCGGGGTGGCGCTAATGGAGCACGCATTCGCCTAGCTCCACAAATAGACTGGGAGGGCAATGAACCCGAACGTTTAGCAAGAGTCCTCAGCACCCTCGAAAAGATTGCTGAGGACTCAGGCATTAGCATTGCTGACACTATCGTCTTAGCAGGTAATGTCGGAATTGAGCAGGCTGCTAAGGCGGCAGGAGTTCAAATCAGCATTCCATTTAGATCGGGACGTGGAGATGCGACTGCAGAAATGACTGATATCGAATCATTTGAAGTCTTGGAGCCACTAGCTGATGGTTATCGCAACTGGTTGAAGCAAAATTATGCAGTGACGCCGGAAGAATTACTCTTAGATCGAACACAGCTCATGGGTCTTACCGCTCAAGAGATGACCGTATTGATTGGTGGTATGAGAGTGCTTGGTACAAACTATGGCGGCAGTAAGTCTGGCGTCTTTACCAATCAAGAGGGGGTTCTGAGTAATGACTTCTTTATCAACTTAACGGATATGAATTACACCTGGGAAGCAACTGGAAGAAATAGTTATGACATCGTTGAGCGCAGCTCAGGCAAAACTAAATGGACGGCTACTCGAGTTGACTTAGTCTTTGGCTCAAATTCGGTCTTACGTGCTTATGCTGAGGTGTATGCGCAAGATGACAATAAGCAAAAATTCATTGAAGACTTTGTTGCCGCTTGGACCAAAGTAATGAATGCGGATATGTTTGCTTAAAGCTAGATTGCTATGTGAATAAAAAGTGGGTATCCCACTTTTTATTCACCAAAAAGCACCCTACTTTCCAGCTCAGCAGAAACCGGCAATTTCAGATAAATTGGTTACCTCATTCAATCAGCCTCTACTCTTGAAATAATTTACTTACCGACCTCACAATATGAACGATGGCATCCCCCTCTCCGAAGTAATCCGCAAACGCATTAAGGCTAAAAAAGCACGCTTTCATGCAAACGATAATATTTCCGCCTTTATTAAGCCGGGAGAATTAGATGCTTTGATGGAGGAAGTCTCTGAAAAAATGCAAGCGGTTTTAGAGAGCCTCGTGATTGATACAGAGAGTGATCACAACACTCAAAATACTAGCAAGCGAGTTGCCAAGATGTTTGTGAAGGAGGTTTTTAACGGCCGTTATATTGAGCAGCCTTCGCTCACCAAATTTCCTAACGTCAGTCACCTGAATGAGCTGATGATCATCGGCCCCATCACCGTTAGAAGCGCTTGCTCCCATCATTTGTGTCCCATCATGGGAAAAGTATGGATTGGGATATTGCCAGACAAGAACTCCGCTTTAATTGGACTCTCCAAATACTCCCGCCTAACCGAGTGGGTGATGTGCCGCCCACAGATTCAGGAAGAAGCGGTTGTGGAGCTAGCAGACATGATTGAGCAGAAGGTCAAGCCAACGGGTGTTGCAATCGTGATGGAAGCAGATCATTTCTGCATGCAGTGGCGAGGCGTTAAGGACCCAGACTCGAAGATGATCAATAGCGTCATGAGGGGGTCATTCTTGAAGGATCCTAATTTGCGCCGAGAATTTTTATCGCTGATTGAACGCAAATAATATATTCATCTGAGGGCATCGAATGACATCAACGGCCTGTGTAGAATTAAAAGACCTTCGGCTGGAGACCCAAATTGGCACTTATGCTCCAGGCGCCACTATTCCTGATCAGCATCTGCTGGATCTCACGTTATGGATTAATCCAAAACTCATTTTGATTTCGAAAGATGCCATGGATCAGGTATTTGATTACGATCCCCTGGTAGTGGAGATTGATCGTTTGGCCGCGGATGGGCATTACGAGACCCAAGAAAGACTCGCTACCAGAATAGTCGAATCATGCGCCCGCCATCCTGAAATTGAGTCCCTAGAGATTAGCCTCAGAAAAACGCCCGTACGCGAGAGCTCTGGCAGCTTAGGCATCAAACTATATATCGATCGCAATACGCTCTCTGCCATGAGAGCAAGCACAGTAGAGGGAAGCTAAGCTTCCAACTCCTCTAGAACATCAACGAGATGGTCATACTTTAAAAAATTTTCACGGTGCCTTCTGTAGTACAAAAGACCCTCATTCAGACTGGCTACTTTAGCGCCCTGCTCTCGCATACCGTCCCAAAGGTTCCAATCCTCTTGTGGGTGCGCACCGTCAACATATCTTCTTTTGTAGCCCACTTTTTGACCCAAGGCTGTGCGATACATCATTGAGCCATGGTGCTTACCATCGCGATCCCAGTAAAGATCTCCAAGGTGAGGCTTTGTCTCTCCAGGCACGCGGTCATGTATCTCTTCTTTTAACTCGCCAGTCACGACGATGTCATAGGTCACAATATCTGCACTGGCTTTTGATAGCAATTCAATAGAATCAGACCTCAGCCAGTTATCTGCCCCAATAAACAGAACATATTCTGTATCCACCATCATTAATACATTATGAAAGTTGTCTACAGTTCCTAAATTATGGGGTCTGAGAATATATTCAATATCAGGATACAAATCAGGTAGGTGGCTGCAATCATGCGCGCCATCATCAACAAATAGAATTCTGCTGGGTGCGATAGTTTGAGATAGTAAAGACTCAATGCAATGGGCTGCAAGATGGCCATACTTATAAGAGGCAATAACGACTGTAATCATAGTGCTGTGGATTAGAGCACGAAATCATGACTCCTGACTGATGGTCATGAAATCTTGCTTTAAACCCCATACAATAGCCAGATGTTGATACAAATCGCCAATCTACTCCTCCAAGTCCTCGTGAGCATTATTGCAGGGGCCTGTCTCCTGAGATGCTATTTGCAATGGCTCGCCTTCAATCTTGGTGCGGGACAAAACAAATCAATCGGCGCCTATGTCCTTCCATTGAGCAATTGGATCGTCATTCCCCTACGAAGAGTAATTCCTAGCATTGGTCGTGTTGACGTAGCTAGCTTGGTTGCTGCTTATTTGCTGATTCTAGGAAAAGTAGCAGCCCTACTCTGGATATCGGGAGTTTTCTTACCGGGGCTGTCATGGCTGATCATGGCCTTTATTGACCTTCTAGATCTGATCCTATCCGGCTTAGTAGGCCTAGTATTTGTTAGCGTGATTCTTTCGTGGGTTAGCACTGGATCTCAGATCCAATACTTAGTCTCGCTTTTAGTGGATCCTTTGCTAGCGCCCATCAGAAAAGCATTACCCAATTTTGGCGCATTAGATTTATCGCCTCTAGCGCTATTACTCATTCTGCAAGTACTTCAAATTGTGGTGAACAATATTAGATAAGCTTA
>CANGCM010000030.1 GCA_947452535.1 Burkholderiaceae bacterium
GAACTGCAAGAAATCTTTAAGAGAATGCCCATAGGTCTTCACACTGTCATCATCGAGAAAGAGGAAGCAAAGCTTCTTAACCTATTGTCAAGTTTCGCTTTGGAGCACTTGCAAGACGAATACAAGAATCATGAGACTATGCTGAGAGAAGCCTACGCATTTGCTGTTGAGCAAGAAGGCAAAGAGATCGCTAGAGACAGAACGGACTGGGAGAATGTTTACAACATGCTGGTATCAAGAATTGAGGAAGAGTGACCTTAGAAGACGGCATGTATGTGTTGTTTGATGAGTGGGAGAAGAAAGATCCTAACTATGAGGGTTCTCCCCTCTTTGACAAGATCAGTGAAGCCTTTATCCGAGACTTTCAAGAGAACATGGGCAAGCGAGAGGTAAAGAGCTTGGCTAAAGAAACTATTAACTGGCACATAGAATTGAGCAAAGAAGAGTGAAGGCTACTTTTGATGCTTTAGAACAGTTTCTGACCGTTTGGAGACCAGTCTTCATAGGCATTGGAATTATTTTCATTCCTGTTCTATTTGCATTCGCCCACCACTACAAGAGACAGAAGGTACGCAAGGCTAAAGCGGAAGAAAGAATGAAAGAGCTAGAGAAGCGTTTTAATGTTTAGCTCTTAGGACAGCGCTTTCTTTAGCCACTTCTGCTTGGTAGCCAGATCCAAGTTACCAGCATAGGTACCGATCATTCCACCTGACTTCCACCCAAGGATCTCTTGCATCACTGGCTCGGGTGTAAGAACCCTCTTCAGCTTAGTAGCGACAGTGTGTCTGATCTCGTGAACCATTCTGTCTTTATTGATATTGGATCGAATGAACTTGATTAGCGTTGCAGAGGCAGTGTTTGCCTTTGCCTTGCCATAGACACTAGGGAAGATTGGATCATCCTGCTTCTTGGCTAGCTTGTGGCATTTAGCTAAGAGCTTCATCACTTTAGCGTCAACTATAGGCACCGAGCGTCTACTGTTCTTGGTCTTGAGAGTCCTGTCAGCATTCTCATAGATATCGATTGCTTTATGGTCAAGATGGATGTCTTTCTTGAGCAATCCCGTAATCTCCGATAGGCGAGCTCCTGTAACAGCAATCACAGCCAAGGCAGTTCTTCGCTCGTCACCCTTCTCTATGCAAAGCTTGATAAGGTCTGAGTACTCCTCATCAGTGAATGGATAGCGGATCTTAGCCTCTTTAGTGTTCTGCTCAAATCGAATATTCTTAAATGGATTCCCAAGATTAACCAACGAGAATTCAGAGCTGGCAAAGGTAAAGAGTCGAGACAGAGCACCTATGCGTTTGCGTTGGGTCTCAGGAGAGTTATTTCTTGATACTAAGTATTCGCGATAGGCATAGACATGCTCTCTTCGCACTAATGTGATGTCGATGTCGCCAACCTTGGTCTTAAATTGGTCGACAGCCATTCTGATGTCTTTCTTGCCAGTCTCTTTAATGTAGCGTTTGCATGCGGCTTCAATAGTGATGGAGCGGACACCTCTCAGGATGTCAGATGCCTCCTTCAGTACAGGTGGAAGCTCTTGGTAGGACTTATAAGATTTTGTGAGTTCTTCAAAAGATTCGGGGAGTTCTAGATCCTCATCGCCCACGAGCTTTCTCGCAGGGATGCCATGATCCTCTAGTAATTGAACAGCACTAGCACTGCTCGACTGTTTAGTAGTCTTGGTGTTTCGCAAATCCCAAAAGATTCGCTTGTATTTGTCTCTAAGGGAGACTGCCTTACCGACAGCAATTGGCTTGTCGAAACCTAAGGCGACCTTGATAACTGTTTTGCTTAGGATTGCTTGTAAATCCTTTGGCACATCCATACGAAACTGATAGATTCCTGTAGACCTCAGATAGAGACCTCTTGGAAGTTGAGTATTGGTGGATTTCGCCATTAGAGAAGTTTACTCAGCGGAGGAGCTATTAGCTCTTGAGCGAAGTCTCATCCAGACTTGTCTAGCGAGAACCTCAAGATTCCTTTTAGCCATCGCCCTATTCCATGAGAAATGTCTAGCCAGATTCAAGCTCTCTGTTGCGAGTTCTAAATGATCAGCAGAATCCTCACCAAATAGATCTACAAACTTTCTTTGAATGAGCTTGGACAACCACACTGTGTCAGCATTCTCACCTCTCGGTTTCGCGGGAGGTCTTGTAGCAAGAATTTCCAACTGAGACGAGTCGCTAAGGTCGTGAACCTTTGGCTCATAGAGGTCTACAACACGAGGTAAAGTCTTCTTTTGTTTGTTTCGATTTCCCATTTGCTTCTCCATGTCAATGAAGTCATAATGGGTTCTACTGTCGATAGTTTCACAGCTATTTAATGAGCCTCGACAGGCGAGGTTTGAGGGCAAATAAAAAAGCCCTTTAGATGCGAGGGCTTTGATTTACGTTCTAATTTACGTTCCCGAAAACGCTCGGAAGCCCTGTGGGAGAGGCACTGTGGTGATGTAAGTCGCCCTTCCTGGGCACCAAACACTCGCACTTGACCATATATATTGGGTCAAATCAGAAGATTACAAGGGCCACCCTCATTCATCAAGAGAACCAAAACCGAGCGGCTGTATACACTGACATGCCAACCACTAGGGTTGGGAGCATTCTTCTGCTGAAATAGAAAGCAATCATCGCTGCAATTCCTCCCCAAATATTCGGAAATCTCAGATTAAACTCAGAAATACTGGAAGTACCCACAGGCAAAAATATTTCTGGCGCCAAAATTGCAATCAAAGCAGCTAATGGCGCATAACGAATTGTCTCCAAACCCCATTCCGATATCTTGATACGATTACCAAGCAGGATAAAGAAAGCACGCGATGCAATTGTCACCGCCATCATTCCAATGATGAGATAAGCAATTTTCAAGTCGGCTTCATCGCTCATGAAATTACCGCTTCTTTTGGAGATTTATCTAATATCATCCCTACAACTAATGCGGAGACAATTGCCAAAATGATATTGAGTCTAAAAGGCATTCCGTAAGTCATTACCGCAATTACTCCTGCTGTGACTGCAGCCCACCTGGCCGACGCGCGATCTAACATCGGCCCAATAATGACAATCAAAGCAACTGCACCAGCAAACCCCAAACCCCAATCATTTGGAATTTGACTGGCCAATAAGATACCTGTAATGGAGCCTATCTGCCAACAAGTCCAGTTAGTCGCCTGAAAGCCAATCATCGAATATAAGCGCAAATGCTCTTGATCTTCCGCTAACTCAGCCTGAGATTGAGGCTTTGGAAATCGCTTGAGATGCGCTAAATAAGAAAAATCAGTAGTGAAATATCCCAGCAGAGTTCGGCGCCATAAAGACAGATAAGAAAAATGTGCCTGCAGACCGAGACTAAAAATAACAAAACGTAAGTTCACCATGAAAGAGGTAAGTAAAATAACCCAGATAGGCGTACCCACAGCAATCAGAGGCAAAGCGGCTAACTGAGCTGAGCCTGCATACACCAATAGACTCATAGCAATTGCCTGCTGAACAGTTAATGTGGACTTAGCCATAGCAATTCCAGTCACCACACTCCAGGTCACAATGGTCACAGCAGAATGTGATACCTCCTTGCAACCATGAATCAATTCCCGCCGTTGTGCTGGTGTCATATCTAAGAACTAAATTTCCATAGAGCGATGCAAGATCTTGGGTTTCATTTCATCCCAAAGACCTTCAAACTCTTCCATCTTATCTTCCGATAGCGCTATAGTCTCAAAGAGCCCACTAAAGAAGATCGTCTTTTTAGGGGCTAGGATCTTTTCAAACTCAGTTAATCCAACTGGCTTATCGTCAATATCCCGAGTTAATTGGGCGGAGCAAACAATGGCCTCATGATCATCTTGATCAATCACAGCAAATTCAATCAACTGCTGGGACTTCTCCAGAATAACTAGAGTGCCTCTAGCATAGCAAACTGCCTCATGCTCTTGGACAATAAAAGCTAAAAATTGGTTTTCCTCGTCTTGCTCCATGTTTAGATCATCAACAAAAAAGAGGTATTGATCACCAATCCCGTTAACCAAGGTAAACACCTTAGGAATTACACCATGTCCTAATGCGAGATTTCGATAATAGGAAGAAAGTTCAACCGCCAAGTTTTCGGCAAAAAGATGCATGGAATAGGTCTGTAATTGGAGCGTTGGGTGATAAAGTAATTATGGAGCTAGTTGGTTTTTTAAGAAAGTCATGGTGCGATCCCAGGCTAAATCTGCAGCTACTGAGTTGAACTGCAATGGCGGCAAATGTCTGGAGTCCGACTTTGGGTTTGCGAATGCATGCTTGGAATCGTAGCGGTGGAAATCATAATCTACCCCAGCGGCTTTCAGCTTCTGCTCTAGCTGACCCACTCCAGCGATAGAGAAAAATTCATCGTGGAGAGCCCAATGTGCCAACATTGGCTTTTGAATAGCCTGCGCATCAACATACTCTAACGGGGGATAGCCGTACCAAACTACAGTTCCATCACATTCTGGAACGAGGCCGGCCGACAATATGGTGAGCGCCCCACCCATACAAAATCCAGTTACAGCTACTTTAGCGCTGCCCGTTGCCTTGAGGTGCTGAACCGCCCCACGGATATCTTGACTGGCTGCATCTCCAAAGTTGAGATCCTTCATTAGGTGTTCAGCTTCATTTGCCTCTAGCGCTAATTTACCACGATAGAGATCGGGCACTAGAGCACGGTAACCTGCTTTTGCTAATCGATCAGCAATAGATCGCATCTCATCATCAATGCCCCACCACTCTTGAATAACAACTACACCAGGAGCATTTTTTGCATTAGCTGGCTCACTTATATAGGCTTGAACTGGTTTGCCATCAGGCCTTTCAAATGAAATCATATGGGTTTCTTTTCCTCAAAATAAATTTGGTTATGCTTTAGGTAACTTTTTATCATTATGAATATATCCCACAAGCCAAAAGGTAAGCAAGCCACATGCTGCCGCCCCGTAACCAACTAGGTTGTAATGCTCCATCTTCCCATCGCCTCCAATCGTCACGACTAGCCCGGCTATGACCGAAGCTAAGCCAGATGCCAGCATCTGCACAGAACCGACTAGACTCATGAAAGTACCGCGTATTTTAGCTTCTACCATTTGACTGGCGATCGCCATGGCTGGAATCATGCGACCAGAGATCAGGATGAAAAATGCGGTTGAATTAATCAATACTAACCAGAGTGGTACAGGCATCAGGTTCGTAGTCACCAGCAAAGGAATAAGGCTGGCAATAGCCAATATTCTAAAGATCTTCACCTTGCCATAGCGATCGGCCATATGACCAATGAGCCTAGAGCTCATCAAGGTAGCAATGCCACCAAAAAGGTAGACCAAAGAGATATAGGCGTTATCAATCCCTACATTCGAGGTGAGATAGAGGGCGATATAAGGTATGACAGAAAAACCCGTCATCATGACAAGCGCCATAAAAATAAATGCACGCAAATGTTGGTGGGCAACCAATATATTCCATATTTGGCTCAGACGACTGCCCTCTTGGGCTTGACCCAAATGACCTTCGATCTTCGGAATATTACGATAAGCTAAATACAGAATGAGACTGGATATCAAGGCGATAAAGATGAATGGGGCACGCCAGCCCAAGAATGGAATGTTATTTGCCAAGAGTAGGCTCAGAGGTACACCGGCAACCGTGGATACCGAGAAGGCCGACATCACTGTTCCCAAGGCCTTGCCTCTTCGTTCAAATGGAATGGAATCTGCAACGATAGTTTGAACTAAGGATCCCAAGATTCCTCCAAAGGCACCGGCAAAAGCGCGTGCAATAAATAAGGAAGGGTAATCGGGGGCTAGGCCACATAGCAATGTCGCAATAATGAAGCAGGCATACAAGCTGAGCAACAACACCCTGCGCTCAAATCGATCCACGAAGTAAGTGGCTAATACTCCCGCAATGGCAGCAGCAAAAGTATAGGAAGAGAGTAGCAGGCCAAACTCATGAGTATTGATATTGAGCTCCCGAATAAAGTCGGGACCCAAAGGCATCATGATCATGAAGTCTAGGATGTGGGTGAATTGAATACCGGCTAAGGAGATTAAGAAAAATTGCTCTTTCCGCTTTCCTCCCAGTGCATGATGCTCGGTCAAGGGGTTTCTTTTCTTATAAGTATATTCATCATTATCAACCCATTTAACGAGAAATATAGCTGCTTACTCTTTCAGAGGCAATAAAGCCTAGCATCTGATGTAATAGCCATAAACACAGCGTGATCCGCCCCGAGACGGGTCATGCGTATCCTGAATCACCCCATCTATCACTGCCGTTAAGTGTTTAGATACTTTCACAATTAATCTCCCCTCGGGTAGCTCATTTGCTAATAAATGTACCTGACATCCAGCTCCAATTTTCATCGTCGGAACCCAATGAAAGCCTTGTGCAAGGATGTAGTCGTGGAAAACATTGCGATGATTGCCGTTTCGGGGTGAGGCACCCTTGGCATTGAGTCTTCGAGCCAACCTATCATTACGCTGGTCAGCATAAGCCGCGTTAGCCAAGCGAAGATCCTCATAGACTTGCATGTAAGGCAGTTGGGCAGCAATGGCTATCGCTCTCACTACGCAGTCACCGGCACCTCCTTTAAAGCCAGCAGCCAACCTTCCACCATCGTTAGGATAAAAATCTAAGAAACGAGCCTTGGATAAACTTGATCTGGCGAAAGGATTTAAAAAACTAAACACGAGATATGGATTTATGCATCTTTTGATAGTGAAAAGAAAAAATGGACTTGTCCTGTTACAAATCCATTCCTCTTTAAAACTCAGCTGATGTTGACCTAAGCATGCGCCTTTTTAACTTCTAAGCGCCATGCATGAAGTAAAGGCTCGGTATAACCATTTGGCTGTTCAAGACCTTTGAATATCAAGTCACTAGCAGCCTTATAAGCGTAGGAGTCTTTGTAATTAGGCATCATGGGTTTGTAAAGTGCATCGCCAGCATTTTGGCCGTCAACCACTTTAGCCATGCGTTGTAATGTCTCATTTACCTGAGCTTCAGTAACGATGTTATGCAATAACCAGTTGGCAATATGCTGACTAGAAATACGCAATGTCGCTCGATCTTCCATCAAGCCTACGTTATGAATATCGGGCACCTTAGAACAGCCAACACCTTGATCGATCCAACGAACCACATATCCTAAAATACCCTGGCAATTGTTATCTAATTCCTGCTGAATATCTGTTGCAGACCAGTTGGCCTTTTCAACCACCGGGATGGTCAGCAAATCGTCAATTAAAGCCTCTGCTTCAGCGGCGGTATCTAACTGCTCCATCTCTTTTTGCAGTTGTGCAACGTTCACTTGATGGTAGTGCAAGGCATGTAATGTAGCTGCTGTAGGTGATGGTACCCAGGCAGTATTTGCGCCAGCCTTAGGATGAACTATCTTTTGCTCAACCATGGCCTTCATCAAATCAGGCATTGCCCACATTCCTTTTCCGATTTGAGCGCGGCCTCGTAAACCACAATCCAAACCAGCAAGTACGTTACGACGCTCATAAGCCGACAACCATTTACTGGTTTTCATATCGCCCTTACGCATCATTGGACCAGCATGCATTGCGGTATGCATTTCATCGCCAGTACGATCCAGGAATCCCGTATTAATAAAGGCAACGCGTGCACCCGCTGCAGCGATCGCCGCCTTGATGTTGGCGCTCATACGACGCTCTTCGTCCATGATGCCTAACTTCACGGTATCTGCAGGTAGGCCAAGTAACTTTTCTACGCGACTAAAGAGCTCGCCAGCAAATGCAACCTCTTCTGGGCTATGCATTTTGGGCTTTACAATATATACAGAGCCCTTACGAGTGTTACCAATAGACTGGGCTGCAGGACGATTAATGTCATACAAGGCAATCAGTACAGTCACCACCGCATCCAAAATACCTTCATAAATCTCTTTACCTGCACCCGTAATGATGGCTGGGTTAGTCATCAAGTGGCCAACATTACGAAGGAATAACAAAGAACGGCCATGCAAAGTAACAACGCCGTCTTTAGCATTAACAGCGCCAATACCAGCTGTGTACTTACGATCTGGGTTTAACACACGAGTAAAGGTCTTGCCACCTTTACTAACTTCCTCAACCAAGGTTCCCTTAAGAATGCCCAACCAATTTTCGTAAGCGAGCACTTTATCATCAGCATCAACAGCAGCGATTGAGTCCTCTAAATCCAAGATAGTTGAAAGTGCAGCCTCGAGGACTACATCATTAACACCAGCAGCATCGCTTGCGCCAATCGTCTTGCTCTTATTAATCTCAATATCAATATGTACGCCGTTATTACGCAGAAGTACTGAAGTAGGTGCAGAAGCATCGCCTTGATAACCAACAAACTGTTTCTCATCAGCAAGGCCAGTTTTACTGCCATCCTTGAGACTAACAATAAGCTGATTAGCAGCTACTGCATAGGCAGTAGCATCTGCATGCGAACCTTTAGCTAACGGTACAGATTGATCCAAGAACTTACGAGCAAAGGCTACCACCTTTGTACCGCGAATTGGGTTGTATCCACCCGCCTTACTTGCGCCATCCTCTTCTGAGATAACGTCAGTACCGTAAAGAGCATCGTATAAGGAGCCCCAACGCGCGTTTGCTGCATTGAGCGCATAACGTGCATTGAGAACTGGAACAACTAATTGAGGTCCAGCTTGCAGAGCTAATTCATCATCAACATTTTTGGTGCTGCCCACAACCTTACCTGGTACTTCATCCAAATAACCGATTTCCTTAAGGTGCTTGCGGTATGCGGGCATATCTTTAATTGGGCCTGGATTGGCTTGATGCCATTTATCTAAGTCCAGTTGTAAGCGATCACGCTTGGCTAGCAATGCTTCATTTTTTGGACTCAAGTCCTTAACGATCTGGCTAAAACCCTTCCAAAAGTCAGCGCTTTTAATGCCAGTACCAGGCAGGACTTTATCTTCAATAAAACGATAGAGCGATGTAGCCACTTGAAGGCCATCACATTGTGTGCGTGCAGTCATCTAAAAACCCCAAAACAAATATATAAATTAAATATTCAAAGATTAAATAAGAGTGCTCTTACTACCCCTTGAATGGATGTTGCAGAAGAATCGTTTCATCGCGTTCAGGTCCTGTTGAGACCATAGCGATCGGCTTTCCTGCAACTTCTTCGATACGACGCAGGAACTTCTGTGCCTCTATTGGGAGTTTGTCCCATTCACGAATACCAAAAGTCGTTCCCTTCCAACCGGGGAAGTCCTCATAAATTGATTCACAGCGTGCGACAGCTTCAGCGCCACGCGGTAATACATCTAATTTTTGACCATCTAAGTTATAGCCGACACAAAGACGAATCGTTTCAAAGCCATCAAGAACATCTAACTTAGTAATACACAAGCCTGATAAGCCATTAATCTGAATTGAACGCTTTAGTGCCGCAGCATCTAACCAGCCAGTACGGCGTGGGCGCCCGGTAACCGAGCCAAACTCTTTACCCACCTCAGCTAAACGGATGCCAACTGGATCTTGCTTAGCGGGATTGTTGAAGTCATATAACTCACTGGGAAATGGACCGGCGCCGACTCGGGTGCAATAGGCCTTAGTAATACCCAAAATGTATTGCAAAGAATCAGGTCCAACACCAGACCCTGCAGCGGCATTACCCGCTACACAGTTACTAGAGGTGACATAAGGATAAGTTCCGTGGTCAATATCTAGCAAAGTACCTTGGGCGCCCTCGAATAACAAGTTTTGGCCCGCTTGTTCTGCAGCATATAAAGCACTAGAGACATCAACCACCATTGGCTTGATGCGCCCCGCATAAGACATCGCCTCTTCCAAAGTTTTTTGGAAATCTACTGGCTCTGCTCCATAGTAGTTCGTGAGCATGAAATTATGATATTCCAGGTTCTCGCGCAACTGAGAGGCAAACTTTTCGGGATAGAACAAATCTTGTACGCGTAATGCGCGACGCGCTACTTTATCTTCGTATGCTGGTCCAATACCTCGGCCAGTAGTACCAATCTTCGCATCACCGCGTTTTTTCTCACGCGCGTGATCAATTGCGACGTGGTAAGGTAGGATCAATGTTGTCGCTTCAGAAATCTTCAAGCGGGATTGCACATCTAACCCAGCTGCCTCCAGCTCACCAATTTCTTTAAAGAGCGCTTCTGGAGAGAGAACAACACCATTACCGATGTAGCAGATAACATTCTTGTGCATGATTCCGGAGGGAATTAAACGCAGAATTGTTTTCTTATTACCAATAATTAAGGTGTGGCCAGCATTGTGCCCACCCTGAAAACGCACTACTGCTTGAGCATGGTCGGTTAACCAATCGACTACTTTACCTTTGCCTTCATCACCCCACTGGGTACCAATGACGACGACGTTACGACCACGAGCTTGTTGCTTTGAAGACATAATAAAAAATCCAAAAGGTAATTACAGAATTAGTACGTTATTAATAAAGGGAGTTACTTCTTTTTAACTTCCCATGAGCTGCCTTGCTTTACTAGCTCACGATCACAAAAATATTCAGCAGTTTCTACCGCATCGCCAGCCATTACCTGAATGACCACTTCACCGGATAGGCGCAGTTCGGCAATTTTTTCAGTCAATACAGAATCATCAATCCAAGGGGCAAGGATGGCTGATCTTCTTTGGGTCACAGGCGCAAGATTGGCTAATGTCAGCAAATCCATCGAAAAGCCAGTAGCAGGACGAGAACGGCCAAAAGCCTGACCAACGTGATCATATCTACCGCCGCGAGCAATTGGCTGGGGCAAAGTATCAACATAAGCAGCAAACATCACGCCACTGTGATATTGATAACCACGTAAATCTGCCAGATCAATACTGAGCTCAATATCGCTTGAAAGTGCTGCAGTGGCAAAGACTAACTTTTCTAGTTGAGCCAAAGCCTGATCAATGAGTTGGTGTTTTGGAAGCATCTGCTTAGCATTTGCCAAGACTTGCGCACAAGGGCCGTTTAACTCGGTCAGAGCCATGAGCGCTTCTGCAGATTTTGTGGGAAGTGATTTTGCCCAAATACTTAATCGTGGACGATCCTTGCTTTGTAATAAGCCGTAGAGTGTCTCAATATCACCCTTTGCAATGCCTTGGCCATCCAGAATGCCCTCGAGCACACCAGCATGAGAAAGATCTAAATAGACTTTATTTAAACCAGCAACGCTCAGAGTCTTCAATAGCAAGGAGATTGCTTCAAAATCAGCTTCCCATGTGGCGCAGCCATAAATCTCAGCACCGATTTGCAACTCTTCACGAGCAGAGCTACCGACTGGAGTGCGAACATGAGCAATAGAGCCCGCATAGCAAAGACGGGTAAGGCCTTCACGATTGAGTAAGTGAGCATCAATGCGAGCTACTTGTGGCGTCATATCAGCACGCAGACCCAAGGTGCGACCGGATAACTGATCAACCAACTTGAAGGTTTGCAAATTGAGATCGGAACCCGTTCCTGTTAGCAAAGAATCTAGGAACTCCAAAATAGGTGGGGCAACAAGCTCATAACCGTAAGACTGATATAAATCCAAAATAGCACGGCGCAGAGTCTCTACCTTACGAGCCTCGGCCGGCAAAATATCAGCAATATCTTCAGGAAGTAACCAACGATTCATAGTTTGAAATATTCACATTCAATTTTTTTTATGCATGAACTTAAAGAACTCGCCATTAGGCTCCACTACCATGACGTCCTTCTTATCCTTAAAGGAGCTACGATAAGCCTCCAGACTTTGGTAGAACTGTGCAAACTGTGGGTCACGTCCAAATGCCTCCGCATAGAGTGCGGTAGCTCTAGCATCACCCGAACCTTTGATCTTCTGCGCATCACGATAAGCTTCAGCCAAAATCGTGTCACGTTGACGTTCTGCGTTCGCGCGAATCTTGTCTGACTCTGCGGCACCGGTCGAGCGTAATTCATTAGCAACACGCTTACGCTCCGCTTCCATACGACGATATACAGAGTCACTAATCTCCGCCAAAAGATCAACGCGCTTTAAGCGAACATCCACAATTTCTACGCCGATGTCAGCAGCATCATCTGCCACTTTCTTGCGAATACCTTGCATCACCTCTTCGCGTTGATCGGAAATTAATTCACGTACGGTACGTTTAGTGAACTCTTCATTTAAAGCAGAGCGAACCAGCTGGGTTAGGCGATCTTGCGCTAAGCGCTCATCACCCTTGAAGCTAATGAAGAACTTACGGGGATCAACAATACGCCATTTCACATAAGAATCTACCAAGAGGTTTTTCTTCTCAGCAGTAATAAAGCGCTCTGCTTCAGGATTATCAATCGTTAAGATGCGACGATCAAAAAATCGAACGCTTTCAAATGGCGCTGGATATTTCATTTGTAAACCTGGCTGCTCAATTACGCGCACGATTTGCCCAAATGAAAACACTACGGCAAAGTTTCGCTGGTCAACCACAAAAATGCTGGAGGCTAAAACATAAGTCAGAGCAATTAAACCGGCGATGCCGGCTAGTAAGCGATTAGCATTCATTATCTAATCTCCCGATCGCGACTACGCAAGCCATCTCGTTTATCACTTGTATTGCCGGCTCCTGAGTTTTGGCTCGGAAAGCTATTGCTTGTAGAACTATTAGAGAATGGTGCAGCAGGGTTACCAGTTGCGCCGCCTACAGTCACAGAGCCAGTAGGAGTAGTTGCAGGCGTTTGGCCCGTTGCCGCTTGAGTACTTTCTGCGCTCACTTGAGCAACCAGCTTATCGAGCGGTAAATATAAAAGACTGTTGTTCTTCGTTGTATCCACTAAGACCTTGGTGACGTTGTTATACATCTCGCGCATGCTATCAATGTACATGCGGTCACGAGTAACTCCAGGCGCTTTTGCATATTCAACAAATACTTGCTTAAAGCGAGCGGCATCACCTTCTGCTGTAGCTACCACACGTGCTTTATAGCCTTCAGCCTCTTGAATCAAGCGAGCTGCCGTACCCTTAGCACGCGGAATAATATCGTTGGCATAGGCTTGACCCTCACTCTTGAGGCGCTCCTGGTCTTGCCCTGCTTTCACAGCGTCATCAAAAGCTGCCTGTACTTGCTCAGGGGGTTGAACATTTTGAACGGTAACGCTCGTGACATAAATACCAGTCTTGTAGCTATCCAAAATTTTCTGAATGGAGTTTGCTAAATCAATGCCAATCTTTTCGCGCCCTTCATACAGTACGGTGTCCATTTTGCTACGAGCAACAATCTCGCGAACAGCTGTTTCCGCAGCTTGCACTACCGCTGCATCTGGATCGCGATTATTAAATAAGTAATCGGTTGGGTCTTTCAAGCGGTACTGAACAGCAAAGCGCACATCGATGATGTTTTCATCTTCAGTGAGCATAGAAGAATCTTTTTGATTGGTAGCCTTAATCAATACTGGACGCCCCACTTCAACGGAGCGCACGCCTGATAGATTTACCGTCTCTTGGGACTGGATGGGCCATGGCATACGCCAGTTGATGCCGGGCTTTGCGGTGTAATCGTATTTACCGAAAGTAGAAATCACGCCAGCTTGACCTTCTTGGATAATGAAAAAGCCGCTAAAGATCCAAACCAAGAAAACGCCTGCTGCAGCTAGCAAAATACTTGCTTTAGAGCTAAACGGATTCGTGAAATTAAAATTAGGCGCACTCATGCCACCACCGCCGTTATTGCCGCCACCATTACCACGCTGAGATGGCGGAGGAATATCCGTACTGTTCGGCTTGTTGGCTGGCTTGCCCGCATTTCCTCCAGGCTTTTTCTTACCACCAAAAATTCCACTAATCCGATCATTGAAATCACGCCATAATTCGTCGAGATCTGGTGGACCATCTGGTTTAGCCGGCTGCGGATTCTTAGGTTGAGCCTCTACGGGCTTTTCCACACTCGGATTGCTTGGTTCTGTTTTAGGGGCTTGATCATTGCCCTGCCCATCTTTAGCATCTTTTGATCCGTTGCCTGGGTGACTATTACCCCAGCCTGGATCATTGACTGAGAAAAGCTCGAGAAATTTACGCATCATGAGGTGAATATTTTCGGTTGGGAATCGGATTAAATTCAGAAGTCTCTGGTCGTTCGGGTAAAGGGGCTAAAAACTCGTCTGGGGCCATTTGGACCTTTGCACGGTTCTGATCGACCCTTATTCTATCAGTCATTTGGGAGCATTCGGCGAGGGCTGAACGCAATAAATCAAGGCCCAAGCCAGTCTTGGCAGAAAGGAAAACCTGGCCTGGAATCCCCTCAGAATCCCGCATTAAGAGCGCACCCTCGGTGAAGGTTTGAGGCATTTGGTCAATTTTGTTCATAACCTCGATTCGAGGGATGTCGTCCGCCCCAATTTCTCGTAAAACTGCCTCCACCTCAGCTTTTTGCTCTCTTGCAACTGGGCTGCAGGCATCAATCACGTGCAAGATCAAATCTGCATGAATGGTTTCATCCAGGGTTGCCCTAAAGGCCTCAACGAGTTGGTGAGGTAATTCTCGGATAAAACCTACCGTATCGGATACAACAATCGAGCCTGCTCCATCTAAATGGACCTTACGAGAAGTGGTATCTAGGGTGGCAAACAGCTGATCAGCCGCATAAGCCCCGGCTTTTGTAAGGGCATTAAATACGGTCGACTTACCCGCATTGGTATAGCCCACCAAGGAAACCGAGAAGACATCCTTGCGGCTTCTTGCCCTTCTTTGCGTTCTTTGTTGGCGCTGGAGTTTTTCTAATTCATTCTCTAGGCGCTTGGCTTTTGTGGCCAGCATCCGCCGGTCTAGTTCCATCTGGGTTTCACCAGGACCGCCACGCACACCAATACCACCGCGTTGACGCTCCAAATGACTCCAGGCGCGCACTAAACGAGACATGCGATACCGCACTTGAGCTAACTCCACTTGGGTTTTACCAATATGGCTTTGCGCTCTTTGGCTAAAGATATCCAAGATCAAGCCCGTGCGATCCATTACATGAAAGCCAATGTGGCGTTCTAGATTTCGCTGCTGGGTTGGGGATAGAGGGTGATTAAAGATGACTAGTTCAGCATCTTGCTCCTCCATCACTTTTTTGACTTCATTAGCCTTGCCAGACCCAATAAATAAAGCGGGGTCTGTTTTGCCTTTTCTTGCAATCACAGTAGCTGCAGGGATAGAGCCTGCGCTCTCAGCTAGGAGGCTAAGTTCAGCCATACTGTCCGCAAAATCCTCGCGTCCCGTATCTACTCCAACAAGAACGGCTCGCGCCGCATCTATACCTGTTTTATACAGAGCTAACTTCTTCCGTACGGAACTCCACTGCGCGAGCAGGAACAATCGTGGAGATAGCGTGCTTATAGACCATTTGGGTCACGGTATTGCGTAAGAGCACCACATATTGGTCAAAAGATTCAATATTGCCTTGCAGCTTAATACCGTTCACGAGATAGATCGAGACAGGCACATGCTCTTTGCGCAAGGCATTGAGGAAAGGGTCCTGTAGCAATTGGGTTTTGCTGTTATTCATGCTGCTCCTTATTGGATTTTTAATCTGTTTTTATATTTTGGGAGTCTTGCTTTTGTAATAAAACTATCTTGCACTGCTTACCTCTGTCATAAGGGGTCTGATTTCAGAAAATCAAGCCCTTCATCTGAGGCACACTTAAAACTGTACGCTGATTTACTTCTTTTTGCCTTTTTTTCCATTATCCGCATCAACATACGGGTTTTTGGCGGTATTCATCTGAATACGCAAAGGGGTGCCTGTTAACTTAAACACATCTCTAAAGCGGCCTTCTAAATAGCGCTTATAACTATCAGTGACACCGCTTAAGGATGTTCCATGAATCACCACAATCGGGGGGTTCATGCCGCCCTGGTGGGCATAGCGCAATTTTGGACGACCCATACCTACTCGTTTAGGCTGTTGATGCTCAATCGCCTCTTGTAAGATGCGAGTGAGTCTTGGTGTTGGCAACTTCGCCATCGCTGCAGCGTAAGCAAGATCAACATCTTTAAAGAGCTCCTTAAGTCCAGTACCTTTTTTAGCGGAGATCGGATGAACGTTTGCAAAATCCAAGAAGCGGAGTTTTTGAGCAATTTCTAAGCGAGCACGTTCTTTGACATAAGAATCTAGACCATCCCATTTATTGACAGCCACTACCAATGCTCGCCCTGCTTCAACAATAAATCCAGCAATATGCGCATCTTGTTCTGAAATATCTTGCTGAGCATCTAGCATCAAGATCACCACATTGCAATCAGCAATCGCTTGCAATGTTTTAACAACCGAGAATTTCTCAATAGCTTCAAATACTTTTCCACGCCGACGTAAGCCTGCCGTGTCCACTAGGATATATGGCTTACCGTTGCGCTCAAATGGAACCTCGATCGCGTCGCGGGTGGTACCCGGCATGTCAAAAGCAATCACGCGCTCTTCACCGATTAACTTATTGATCAGGGTAGATTTGCCCACATTAGGACGCCCCACCACAGCAATTTTCATGGGACGGTTTGGATCGTTTTCCAGCTCTTCTGGTTCAGGCTCAGGAACTCCAAGAGAATCCAAGGCATCATCAATCAACCCACGCACACCATCGCCATGCGCTGATGAAATCGGGAATGGCTCACCTAGACCGAGTTCATGAAAGTCGGCTGTGACAACCCCTGCTTGCATACCCTCAGTTTTGTTGACTGCCAAGATTACTGGCCGACCAGTCTTGCGTAAGAAATTCGCAATCACATGATCTTGCGGTGCCATACCAAGGCGACCATCCACCAAGAAAATAATGATGTCTGATTCAGCAACCGCTTGTTTGGTTTGCTTTGCCATCTCAGCAACAATGCCGGTTTTCGCTACTGGCTCAAAACCCCCTGTATCAACACAGATAAATGGGCGCTCACCAATCCGGCCTTTGCCGTAGTGACGATCCCGAGTCAGGCCAGAGAAGTCAGCAACCAAAGCATCGCGTGAGCGGGTCAAGCGATTAAAGAGAGTCGATTTACCAACGTTAGGACGACCGACAATAGTGATTACTGGATTCATTTTGGACTGTACGCCGCTAGTTTTCCACCTTGAGATTGAACTAAGATGAGACCATTCACCGCAATTGGTGCGGCAGTGATCGGACTGCTGTCATGACGTATGCGCGCCAGCATTTCGCCTTTTGCTTGTGAGAGTGCATGCACATAACCCTGTGCATCGCCTAGCAGCAATACTTTACCCACCGCCATTGGTTCACCAACCTCCCTAAACATCAGCTGCGTATTTTCCCAAGCCTGAGCACCATCCTTAACGGCAAATGCGGTGACATAAGACCTCTCATTGGATGAGAAAACCAACTCAGGACTTTGGGCGGTTCCGGTATAGCTTGAATAATCTTTGAACCACAATAAATTACCTGTTCGGGCTTGACCACAACCAATGCGCCCTTGATAAGAAACGGCACAAATAATCTCGCCATCCATGCTAGGTTTAGCTGTGACGTCGTTTAAGCGCTCGATTTCAGAGAAACCTTTAGGAAAAGAAATTGGTGATTCCCAAACAAGGCCACCATTGGCAATCGCAATCATGCCAAAGCGTCCGCCAGCAAATCCAGTCACAATCACTTCATTGCCAATCGCAAGCATGCCGTAACCAACTCGTAATGACAATGCAGATTGTTGGCGCTGGTAGGTCCACTTACGAACACCAGTTTGCGCATCAAAACCAATAAAGCGGTTATCCAGGGCACGAATGATGACTACACCACCCGCAACTACAGGCTCAGATAACACTTCACTAGCAACATTGACATTCCAAATCGGCTTACCAGTATCGTCATAGGCATAGACCGTGCCCTTAGTAGTGACAACTGCAGTGGTACGCCCGTCTGACCCTGGACCAATGGAAAGACGATCTGGTACCGATACTTCCCATACTTTATTGCCATTATTCAAATCAATCTTAGCCAGGTTACCGCGATGGGAAGCTGCATAAACAGCATTACCCGCCACTGCAAGATGGAAATTAAATCCTTCCGATGATCCCACGCTGGTTGACCATACTGGAGCTAGATCAAATTGATTGCTAACAGGAACGAGTTCAGCAGGTTTGCGAATACGTGAGCTACCAGAACAAGCCACCAAGGCAACGACAACAGAGCCTAGTACTAAAGCTGTGCTTGTCAGTTTTGCTACCCGTTTGCAATTCACCATTACTGAGCTACTCCTCCAACCGCATCCAATTTAACCTTTAGGAGACGACTTGCCTCCTCAGGGAATTCTTTAGCTTGATTTAATTGCTGCCAGGCCGCTTCATAACTCTTACGCGCATCACCCATTTTCTTTTGAGCTAAATACCAATCTCCACGACGCTCTAACCATAAAGCCTCAAACCCAACCAAGGGCTTTTCTTTCAGGATGGTATCGGCTTCTGCGAAATCTTTTTCAGAACCCTGCTCGATCAGTTGCGCGATCAGGCGTAATTTAGCTAGCGCTAAATAACCAGGGTCAGATGCATTCTTAGCTGCCCAACGCAAATAGTCCATTGCCTTGATTGAATCACCCGCATCTGAGGCAATTTTTGCAGCAATCAGACTAGACATTGCTGCATAAGATGTAGAAGAGAACTGCTTTTGCAGATCATCGGCAGCGCGCAAGGTTTGATCCTTGTCACCCTTATTGATTGCAACCACCATCGTCTCGTATAACTGTGAAGCGGCAGTAGCTTGGCTAGTACGCCACCACTGATACCCACTATGGGCTGCATAGGCAAATAAAGCAACAGTCACCACCCCCGTGATGAGATTGCGATATTTTTGCCAGAACGCTTTAAGTTGGTCTATCTGTTCTTGTTCTTCTAGGTCTAAAGGCATGTCAATCCAGGCTAATAAATGCGATGTTTAAATACAAATTGATAATCAATGAGGTAATTCTATTCGGTGGCGCCAACGATGGCATCAATTACTGCTTCTACAACACTATCTAAAGCTACTGCTTTTTGTTCGCCGCTGGTACGTAAATTCTTGAGTTGAGCCTCATTCTTAGCTAATTCCTCTGGCCCAATAATGACAGCAAAAGTAGCCCCACTGGCATCTGCCTTCTTCATTTGAGACTTAAAGCTGGCTGTTTGACCATCTGGCGCACAAAATAGGATGACGTCAATACCCGCACTACGGAGGCGCTCAGCAATAATCATGGCGGCGGTCAGGGTTTCGCCGCCTTGGTGAATCACAAACGCATCGCACTGGGCTTGAGGCTCTGGCAATGATCCAGAAACTTTCATTAATTCGAGGACACGCTCCATGCCCATTGCCCAACCGCATGCTGGAGCAGCTTTGCCACCCATACGCTCAATTAAAGGATCGTAACGTCCACCACCAGCAATTGTGCCCTGAGCACCTAATTCTTCGGTAATCCACTCAAAAACAGTTAAGTTGTAATAATCCAAACCACGGACTAAGCGTGGATTAATCTTGCAAGGGATATTGTTTGCTTTGAGTAAAGCTTGGACGCCCTCAAAATGCTTGAGGGACTCATCACCCAAGAAATCCAATAACTTGGGTGCGCCTTCAATCAATTCTTGCATTGCCTGATTTTTAGAATCCAAAATACGTAATGGATTAGTCAATAAACGGCGTTGTGAATCTTCGTCCAGCTGTGCTTTGTGCTTGTCAAAGTAAGTGACTAAGGCGGCACGATGCTCGGCGCGCTCATTGGCCTGCCCTAAAGAATTAATCTCTAAGCGCACTCCCTGAAGACCAAGCTCATCCCAAAGGCGCTGACCCATCAAAATAATTTCTGCATCGATATCGGGACCAGAGAAGCCCAAAGCTTCAATACCAAATTGATGGAACTGACGGTAGCGACCCCGTTGTGGACGCTCGTGACGGAACATCGGCCCGGTATACCAGAGGCGCTTTGGTCCTTCGTACAGTAGATTATTTTCAACCACAGA
>CANGCM010000031.1 GCA_947452535.1 Burkholderiaceae bacterium
ACACCCCCTAAGAATTAAGAATTCGATTTACCGAGATTTGTAAATACTCCTTATTGATCTCACCGTATAGCCTTTTATCTCTGATTTTTCGCTTCTTGTAGATTGAGAAAACACTCTCTGGACCGAGATCAAAACCACGGGGAGACCTATACCCCTCTTTGATCAATAAATCGGCTATGGCTCCGTATGTGAGCCCCTCTATATCTCTTAATTGAATAACTTTGTCGGATAACACGGTTTGATAGGCTGAATATGAACCAATCATTAACCCTCGAGTCCTCAGAACTAGCTTGAATCGAACTATGAATCCATCGTCCGAGTGACCCCCTAACGGGATTATTCCACGGTAACGCTCTTAGCCAAATTACGAGGCTTATCCACATCCGTACCTAGAGCGCAAGCAGTGTGATAGGCCAAGAGCTGCAAAGGAACGACATGCAAGATTGGTGAAAGATTGCCATAGTGCTCAGGCAAACGAATGACATTGATGCCATCGCTAGTGGTGATATCGGTATCTTGATCAGCAAAAACATATAGCTTGCCACCACGTGCCTTGACTTCCTGCATATTGGATTTGAGCTTTTCCAACAAATCATCTTTTGGTGCCACAGTAACTACGGGCATCTTTTCGGTGACGAGTGCAAGAGGTCCATGCTTTAACTCCCCAGCGGGATAAGCTTCAGCATGAATATAGGAAATCTCTTTCAACTTGAGTGCGCCTTCAAGGGCAATCGGGTAGTGCATACCGCGACCCAAGAACAAGGCGTTCTCGCATTTAGCAAAAGCAGTGCTCCACGCTATGATCTGGGGCTCTAGTGCCAATACTGCATGCAAGGCCTTAGGGAGGTGACGCAATTCTCTGAGGAGCTCTTTTTCCTGCTCGAGGCTCACTTTGCCCGCACGCTTAGCCAAGGAAACCGCCAGCAGATAAAGCGCAACTAGCTGAGTGGTAAATGCTTTGGTAGAGGCCACACCGATCTCAGTGCCAGCCTTAGTTAAAAAATTCCAATGGGTTTCGCGAACCATGGCGCTACTTGCTACGTTACAAATAGCTAAGGTGTATTGATGACCTAAGGCTTGCGCATGACGTAAGGCGGCTAAGGTATCTGCAGTCTCGCCAGACTGAGAAACAACCACCACCAATGCGTTTGGATTGGGGACAGTAGTGCGATAGCGATATTCACTCGCAATCTCTACCTGTGTCGGAATTCCTGCAAGATCTTCTAACCAATACTTGGCAACACACGCAGAGTAATAACTCGTGCCACAAGCCAAAATTAATATTCGATCGAACTGCTTCCATTGTTCGGGATCGGCATTAAAAAGCTCTGGGCCGAAGCTCGCAATATTGGCAAGCGTATCGCCAATTGCCCTCGGTTGCTCAAAGATCTCTTTTTGCATGTAATGCTGATACGGGCCGAGATCCACTGAGTCTGCCTGAGCTGGCATTGGCTTTTGCTCTCGCTGAGCCGTCTTACCCGCTTGATCAATTATCTGAACGCCATCGGCCTTCAGAACGGCAACATCGCCCTCTTCCAAATACATCATCGAATGAGCACGGCCAGCTAAAGCGAGCGCATCAGAGGCGAGGAAGTTTTCATTCTCACCCAGTGCAACAACTAATGGCGAGCCAACGCGTGCGCCAACCAACATATCTGGACGATCTTGCGCAATCACACCAATGGCATAAGCGCCATGTAAGCGTGGTAAGACCGATCTCACCGAAGACACCAAATCCGCTTGCTTGCCAGCGATATAAGCTTGATGAATTAAATGCGCAATGACTTCGGTATCTGTTTCAGAGGTAAATACATAGCCCGCAGCCTGAAGTTCGGTACGCAGTGATTCGTAATTTTCAATAATGCCGTTATGTACTACGGCAATTAATCCATCAGAAATATGTGGGTGCGCATTTTGGGTATCAGGCTTACCGTGAGTTGCCCAGCGGGTATGTGCAATTCCCAATGTACCGTGGAAATCTTTGCCCTGCTCAAACAATTCGGAAACCCGCGCAGTAGTACGAGCGCGCTCAATTGGGTGCTTAGCATCATCGCCATTAATTACTGCAAAACCACAGGAATCATAACCGCGGTACTCAAGGCGACGTAAACCCTCAATCAATACATCAACAATATTCTTGCGCGATGCTGCGCCAACAATACCGCACATTATTTTTTAGCCTTAATAGATTTTTGAGTGGCTACTTTTTTAGTGGCCGCTTTCTTCGTTGCTGGCTTTTTTTCCTGCTTGACTGGGCGCTGCCACTGTAAAGAGATTTGCTTAGCACGTGAGACTGTTAACTGATTAGGGGGTGCATCTTTCGTGAGCGTAGTGCCGGCACCCAATGTAGCGCCACGTCCAACGCGGACTGGGGCAACCAACTGAGTGTCAGAGCCAATGAAAACATCATCCTCAATAATCGTTTGGTGTTTATTCACACCATCATAGTTACAAGTAATCGTGCCTGCACCAATATTGACTCTAGAGCCCACAATAGAATCGCCCACATAAGACAAATGATTGGCCTTACTGTTAGCGGCAATCCGGCTGTTCTTCACTTCGACAAAATTACCGATATGAACATCATTCGCTAAATCAGCGCCGGGGCGTAAGCGCGCGTAAGGCCCGATCAGTGAGCTTGCGCCAACCTGAGCCCCATCAATATGGCTATACGGATGAATAGTGACGCCCTTACCAATGATGCTATTGCGAATGATGCAGTAAGGGCCCACTTTTGTACCTGTAGCTAAAGTGACGCACCCTTCGAATACGCAACCAACGTCAATAAAAACATCCGCGCCACACTCGAGCGTTCCGCGAATATCAATACGTGCTGGATCAGCCAAAGAAACCCCAGCCTCCATCAATATATTTGCTTGCTTGAGTTGATGTACACGCTCCAATGCGGCTAGTTGATCACGACTATTGACACCAACGGTCTCATACTCTGCATCGGCTTGTGTTGTGCGAATAGGCACACCATCTTTAACTGCCATCGCAATGACATCCGTTAAATAATATTCACCTTGGGCATTACTAGCGCGCAAAGCCTTTAACCACTTCTTTAATGAGTGGGTTGGCAGAACCATAATGCCGGTGTTAATTTCTTGTATCCGCTTTTGTTCAGATGTTGCATCTTTTTCTTCAACAATCTCTTTGACTGAGCCATCGATATCGCGCACGATACGGCCATAACCTGTAGGGTTAATCAGGTTTTGGGTCAGCAGCGCTAGGGCAGCATCTTGGCTGCGCACACCGTCAGCTAATTTGGCTAATTTAGTTAGCGTCTTTTTGCTGGTGAGAGGCACATCGCCATAGAGAACCAAGGTAGGCTCGCTAACATCTAATCTAGGCAGGGCTTGCAATAAAGCATGGCCTGTTCCCTTTTGCTCAGCCTGGAGAACAGCGCTCACTTTGCAAAAGCGAGCATCCTGCTCACTAGCGATTTGGAGAAAATGCTTTACATCAGCAGCACCGTGCCCAACAACGACGATGGGGCCAGTTTTAGCGCTTTTGCCTGCTAGGTCTAGGGCTGTATCGAGGACGTGCTGGAGAAGGGGTTTCCCTGCCAAGGTTTGAAGAACCTTCGGTAATGCGGATTTCATCCGCTTTCCCTGCCCAGCAGCCAAAATGACAATGTTCATAAGGAGGGATTATAAGACCCCTGAATGAGGGTTCCACAGGCTAATTCATCGATTTCTGTCTCATCAATTGCCTTATCACCAGCAGATCTTGCGGCAATACCCGATAACTCAGTCGAGATATCCAGGTTTTTAAAATCAAAGGCCTCCCCATCCATCAGGTGGGAAGGAACGATATGGTGCATTGAGCGGAATAGATTCTCGACACGGCCAGGATGTTTCTTTTCCCATTCGCGCAACATGTCTTTCATGGCGCCACGCTGCAAATTGGGCTGACTACCACACAGATTGCAGGGAATAATCGGGAAGTTCATGTCCACTGCATAACGTTCCAGCAATTTTTCTGGAACATAAGCCAGAGGTCGAATCACAATATGCTTGCCATCATCTGAACGTAGCTTAGGCGGCATGCCTTTGAGCTTGCCTGCAAAAAACATATTCAATAGCAATGTTTCTAAGATGTCATCACGATGATGACCTAAGGCGATCTTCGTTGCTCCCAACTCATCAGCCACACGATACAAAATGCCACGGCGTAGTCGAGAGCATAGACCGCAGGTAGTTTTTCCTTCGGGAATAACACGCTTCACAATACTGTAAGTATCTTGATTTTCAATGTGGTATTGAACACCCAGGCCTTTTAAATAATTCGGCAAAATTTCTACTGGAAATCCTGGCTGCTTTTGATCCAAATTGACAGCAACTATTTCAAAATCAATCGGAGCACGCTCGCGCAACTTCAAGAGAATATCGAGCATGGCGTAACTATCCTTACCACCCGACAAGCACACCATCACCTTATCACCATCTTCGATCATGCCAAAGTCGCCAATCGCTTGGCCAACTAAACGGCATAGCTTTTTCTCAAGCTTGTTTTCTTCGAAGATCACTTTTCGAGTATCACTCATGACTATTGAATTCTTTTCTGACTTTTTTAAACCGGCTTCATCCGGAACACCTCAACGCCCACTGAGTGACAATCGGGGTATACGTCTGGCTTAGCAGTACTAACACAAGCGGCAATGACTTTAGGGTGAAGCAGCATCGCAGTCACAATGTCATCGCAGAAAGTTTCTTGCAGATGAATATGGCCCTGGGAGGACAGCGCCTTAATGGTTTCACGCATAAAGTCATAGTCAACCACCTCTTCTAACAAGTCCTTAGAGGGAGTATTCATATTCAGGGGAATATAAAGATCCACATTCAGAATAACGCGCTGCTCAGCCTTCTTCTCGAAATCATGAACGCCAATATTGATATAGATTTCGTAGTCACGTAGAAATAAACGGCGGCAATCGGCAAGTGCGGGATGAGAAAAAATAGCTTGCATAAATTTTTTATTAACTCTTTTTTAATTTGTTTTAAACATGACATCGCGCAGAGATGGCAATAGATGCTGTCCACCATCAACATATAAAGTAGTGCCGGTAATGGCATTAGCGCTTGCCAAAAATACTGCTGCTTTAGCAATATCACTTGGCGTTGATGACTTACCCAATGGGGTCATCTGATGTGCTTTAGTGAAACCTTCACTAGTTTGATCACCCGAGGTGAGTGTGATGCCAGGAGCTAGTCCAACTATTCTAAGATGAGGAGCAAAATCGACAGCCAATAGTTCAATCGAAGTAAGGAGAGCCGCTTTAGATAATGTGTAGGATAAATAATCAGGGTTCAGATTTACTAATTTTTGATCGAGCAATTGAATAACGGAAGGAATAACTAAATCCCCGTGATTTATTTTTTTCGGTTTGCTTTTTTGATGCGCAAACATCAATTGGGATAGCAGAATGGGTGCAGCCAAATTAACCTGCATATGGTCTTGCAAGTTCTGACTACTCAATGGGGTATCAGAATTGGCGCGATCGTATTCAAAGATCGAGGCGCTATTTACTAGGCATTCCAAATTGTTGAACTGGGCAGTAACTGACGCAAATAAAGCATTAATTTCTACTTCGCTAGCGAGGTCAGCCTTAAACGCCGAAGCCTTACGCCCTAACTTCTGAATTTCAGCTGCGGTAGCTTGGGCTTCTGACTCAGACTGGCCATAATGGACCGCAACATCCCAGCCCTGACGAGCAAACTCCAAGGCGATTTCTCGCCCAAGACGCTTGGCAGCGCCGGTCACTAAAACCGCTTTATTTTTCTGGGTTGGGGGATTTGAACTCAGGTTCACTTAAATTCTCTTAGACTAGCGAGCTATGGATATTACCTTGACCAGCCTAGAAACGGCTCATACAGAGCTTCTTAGTCAAAAAATAATGGCAGAAATCGCCTCTCAGGGCGGTTGGATACCCTTTTCAAGGTATATGGAAATGGCTTTATATGAGCCAGGAATGGGTTATTACAGCGCTGGGGCCCATAAATTGGGGGCAGGCGGTGATTTCACGACAGCGCCTGAGCTTTCACCCCTATTTGGCGCTGCCATTGTTGAGACGCTCCTACCTATTCTGGAAGGTCTTCGAGATCAAGGGCTCCCCACGCAGATTCTAGAATTTGGGGCTGGCACCGGCAAACTAGCCTCATCCATCCTCGCCCGACTGCACGATCTCGATTTCTCATTAGATCGCTATGACATCATCGAGATCTCCCCAGACCTAGCCCAAAGACAAGAGGAGCACCTGAGGCACCTCTCGGAGAGGCTCAAGCTATCTACTCAATGTCATTGGTTGAGTTCTTTGCCCAGCGACTTCAAGGGCATCATTTTGGCTAATGAAGTCATTGATGCCATTCCTTGTGAGGCCATCATTTATCAAAATGGCTTTTGGTACTGGCATGGTGTTTCTGTCATTGATAGCAAGCTCGCCTGGGTATCAAAAAAACCCGTCGAACAAACCTTGCTTCCAGAAACATTACGTACTGGAAACTTTTCTGAAGGCTATGTCACTGAATTACATACCCCTGCAAATGCATGGATCCGACAAGTAGCAAGTCATCTCGATACCGGCCTCTTTCTGACTTTGGATTATGGATTTCCAGAGAGTGAGTATTACCACGCACAGCGCTTAGAAGGCACGCTGATAGCCCACCATCGCCATCATACAATTCATGATCCATTCTATCTTCCAGGACTCTGTGATTTAACTAGTCACGTAGAGTGGTCACATATTGCGCGTAGTGTGATCGAAGAGCAAGTTGATGATGTCTATCTCAGCAATCAGGCAAGTTATTTGCTTGATGCTGGCATCGGTGATATTGCCCTAGAAATTGGCGATCCAAATAATGCAGAAACCTTTTTACCGATTTCGAATGCATTACAAAAACTATTATCGGAAGCAGAGATGGGCGAACTCTTCAAAGTCTTTGCATTCTCAAAGAAATTAAATCAGCTACTACCAGGTCACGTCTTAGAGGACCTACCTGGACTTAGAGGCAGGAATCGACTGTAAGCGCTTAGGTGCTTAATGCTGCAGTAATGGCGGAGAGTCTTGCAGCATCAACTGCGCCGTGAATTCTTTCGCCATTCAATCGATCCTCAACAGGAATACTCTCGATAATTTCAGCGGTATTGAGTGACTGTACTTTCTGTAGCGCCTCAATCAAAAGAACTACATTCAAGCCAATATGCTTAGCCAAGTCTAGCAAAGCAGCTCCACGATCAGGTTTGCGCCAAACATCAGCCCGATTAAACCAAGCCAATACATTGACGGGTTGATATATGCCGTTTGTATTGCTAACCGTTTTCTCAATAAATAAATTGAGCTCGCTAAATATTTCACTGAAATCCCGGATCTCATTTGGCATCTTTAGACACCCTGCCCACGACCGAATATCGCTGGCAGGTAAATGCATCAGGGTTACAGCACAGCGATTCTCCAAAGATTCGCCACTTGAATGGAGACGCTTAATGAATTCCTCACGAAACTCTTCTTGAACCAAGTTGGCTGTGAGTCCTGGCGGTAGTAATGCTTTTGCCGCACCAGCATCTAGTAAGACTTGGAACATTCGCATTGGCTTACTGGCAACAAAGCCTCTTGCTAACTCCTGCCAGATTCTTTCTGCTGAGAGTGCTGCTAATTCATTGGATTGAACGATTGACTGCAAAGCAGTCATTGTTTCTGGGGCCACCGTGAAATCCGGAAAGCGTGCCGCAAAACGGGCGATGCGCAACAAGCGTAAAGGATCTTCTGCAAATGCATCTGATACATGACGAAATACTCTGGCTGCCAAATCTTGTTGGCCATTAAATGGGTCCAGGATTGGGCCAACCCAATCCCCATTATCAGTTACCTCTTGTGCCATTGCATTGATAGTTAGATCGCGACGCCCTAAGTCTTGCTCTAGCGTCACAGTAGAGTCGGCATAAAACATAAAGCCTTTGTAACCCTTGCCAGTTTTACGCTCTGTACGCGCTAAGGCGTATTCAGCTTGAGTTTTTGGATGAAGAAAGACAGGAAAATCTTTGCCGACTGGACGAAACCCTTGGGCAACCATCTCTTCGACACTAGATCCAACAACGACGTAATCAATGTCGTGGACCGGCAAACCCATAAGGGTATCCCGAATGGCGCCACCGACTGCGTATATCTTCATTTGATTACTTCATACCTTCTAATGTTCGGCGACTCATACCAAATACCTTACTCAATGCATCTATCCTATCAAGCGGCAAAATATTAGGTAGTTGCATGGATGCAATATTGTCCCGTGACATTAATATCGGAACAGGTAGGAACTCAAATGCCAAGGCTTGAAGATAGCCAACGAATGCAGGAACGGGAATAATCGCACAATGTGTATTAGCCTTGTGCGCAGAAAATTCCACAATCTCTTTCATGGTGTAAACCGTAGGACCAACCAAGTCGTAAGACTGATGAATAGTCGATGGCATTGTCAGGGATTTTGTGAATGCAGCCGCCACATCATCTACGCTCACCGGTTGAAATTGCGCTCCCGAATTTGCTAAGGGCATGACTGGAAATAGCTTTGTAAGCTTAGCAAACAAATTAATGAATTGATCTTGCGCACCAAAAATAACGGATGGCCTAAAGATCGTCCAATCTAAGTTGCTGACTTTCACGGCAGCCTCACCATCGCCCTTACTACGTTGATACATCGATGGGCCATGTGAATCCGCGCCCAGTGCACTCATATGCAAATAGCGTGTGAGGCCATTCATCTGCATAGCAGTAATGATATTTTTGGGGAGATCGACATGTGCTGCTTGGAATATTTTTCCATAGGGTACTGCAGGTTTGTCATGTAACACGCCAACCAAATTAATCACTGCTCCACCAGGCTTGATACGTGCACAAAGCGCTTGTAAGGAGTCAAACTCATGGACGTCAGCGTCTTCTAAATGAATCTTAGGTAGCATGCGTAATTCACGAGCGGCTGCTAAGTGACGAGTGGGCAATAAAACAGAATATCCTTCTGCTTGTAATTGAGCAGCCAAGACTCTTCCGACGAAACCGTTACCACCGATCAGCAGAATGTCATATTTCATAAAACTCCAATGTAATGGAACTATTAGGGAAGTTCAGATGCATTTGCCACTTTAGGATTAATCACACCCAAACGTTGCTTTAAGGAAGCCGTTTGCCCATGTATTACCGATGAATAATACGTGGCATTAGCCAACACGTTTTTCACATAGGTTCGTGTCTCATTGAACGGAATAGTTTCGGCAAAAATTGCGCCTTCAGTAGGACTAGTGAGTTTTTCCCGCCAAGTTTTTGAGCGTGAGGGCCCAGCGTTATAGGCTGCAGAAGCTAGGACCCATGATCCATCTAAGTCTACCAAGACCATATTTAAGTAATTACTACCTAAAGTCAGATTAGTACTGGTATCAGCGAGCTTGTCATTGGTATACGAGGTCATGCCAATTTTCTTAGCCACATACTTCGCTGTATTGGGCATCACTTGCATCAGACCGGAGGCGCCTACTGAAGAAGAGGCATTCATAATGAAGCGGGACTCTTGACGAATAAGTCCATAAGTCCATGCCAAGTTCAAATCAATTTGCTTAGCGATGGGAGAGAGCTCATCTCGATATGGCGTTGGATAGCGCAAGCTAAAGTCATGCTCTTGCTTAGTGCGATCTGCGGTATTGACCACGCGATCATACAAACCAATGCGCTTAGCGTACTCAGCAGATGCAAGCAACTGCTTGTCAGTCATGTTACGCAATTCCCAGTTCCACTCGCGATTACCTTCAAAACGAAGGTTCATGGCATACAAACGCTCACCCCTGACAAAGCCTTTTCGTTGAGACATGGCCTCAATTTCAGCATCGCTGACTTTGGTTCTTGCGGGCACATGATTTGATTTACCCAAATCCTCGCGGGCAAGCTGTCCATAAAAATTGTACTGCTCCGCAACGAGCTCAAGATTGTCGCGTGCTTTTTCATTTTGTCCATCAACCTTTAATGCACGCGCATACCAATAGATCCAAGCAGGATCTTTACTGCGTACAGCAGGGTTCATCCCCTCAATCGCATTCTTGACCAAGGTCCAATCCTTAGCACGTAAGCCTGCGCGCACTTTCCACTCCTGGCTTTCAGTGGAGAGAAGTTCGTTGTAGCCTAAGCCTTGTTGTAGTCGATATGCGTCATCCGCATTGGGATCTAATTTCTTTGCGAGAAACTGACCAATTACACCCCAAGCCACCGCTTGATTCTCTTTGTTATAGCGGGAGGCGTTTTGTGAAAAATCTTTAAATACTTTTGCAGGATCTATTTTGGCTGCCTTCACAATATCGGCAATCGGGTCTTCACCACCCAAGCGACGTGACATGGTGTCAAAACCCATCTCAGTAGCAGCGCGACCAATCGCCTTTCCTTCGCTCGGCGTCATCCCTCCAGCGCCGACCAAAGCGGGCACTAACTCCTGACAGGCCTGACCGAAATATCGCGGATCTAATAATATTGCGCGCGCATCGATCGCTACTTTAGTTGGATTTTCACCTTGAGCCAACTTAGATTGCAGTGAATAGCACTTCACTTGAGTATCGTCATCCAAAGCAAACTTAGGATATTCCATATCAAAACGCGACCAATCCTTGCGCTTACCTAAAACCAGTAACCAGTCATTACGCATTCGATCAGCCAGAGCAGTGCCTTGGTATTGATTTAAAAAAGTCATTACCTGGGAGTCTGCATTGCTATCGGCCCTAGCGCCACCAGCACTATCAAATAGCTGAGGCTTAATACGAAAATAGGCTACATAGTCGTCATACGGGTAATTAGCCAAACTTGCAGCTAATGTTTGTGTGCGAGCGATATCGTTTCTTTTAGCGGCTTCACGCAGTTCAATAAAAGCGCGATCGCCTTCAGTAATCTCAAAAGTAGGGGTTCTACTTTCTTTAGGAGAGATCACTTTCTTGGGCTTCTCTGCTGAAATACTTGGGGCGTTAGCTAGCAAGGCAAGAAATACAATCCTGCCCAGTGTTTTTTGCCAACTCCGCAACCCATCAAACCTCTTTTTCACCGTTTAATCCCATCGATTTACTATATCTCTTAATTTTCGCCTGATAATGATCGATATGCACGGCAATTCTCTAAAATCGCTAAGGCAGGACTTATTGGCTCAAAGAAAACAGTTTGCGGCCAGCGCAGGGCATGCAGTGACGCAAGAAGCAATTTTGACTGGTCTTAGCCACTTTCTTGCAGATTACAGCGCCCAGATTCAATCCATTGCCTTGTATTACCCCATTCAGGATGAGCCTGATCTTCGGCCCACTCTCATTGCGTGGGCTGCAGGTAAGGCAACTAAAACATTAGCCCTCCCTGTTGCGCGCCCTGATAAGCATTTAGATTTTTACACGTGGCAAGAGAGCGATCTCCTTATTCCCAGTAGTCAAGGTGTGCCGGAGCCTGATCCCAAGAACTCCAGCAGACCTCAAGTGATCCCCGATTGCATATTCATTCCCTGTGTTGGCTGGTCAGAGTCAATGGTGGGAGATAAAAAACACTATTGGCGCCTTGGCTATGGTGGCGGTTATTTTGACCGTACGCTATCGCAATTGCGCAAGACAAAACCAAACCTACTTTGTGTTGGCATTGGCTTTGATTGGCAAAAATTAGATGATGCACAGTGGCAAGCCAAAACGCATGACGAGCCTCTGGATCTATTACTCACTGAGTCAGGGTTACTACGCTAAATCAATTAGAAGCTACTCGATTGAGCAACTGTCTACCCAATCTACCTATTGAGACTTAAATTATCAGCAATCGCTAAAACAGCATCTGCCTGATTAAGAGAATAGAAATGTAGGCCAGGTGCACCAGCCACCAAAAGCTGATCGCAAAGATCGGTAACTACTTCTTCACCAAAAGCCCGAATGGAGGCAGTGTCATCACCATAGGACTGCAAGCGCAAACGAATCCAGCGTGGAATTTCTGCGCCACACGCATCTGAGAAACGCAGTAGCTGAGTACTGTTGGTAATCGGCATGATTCCAGCGATCACTGGCTGCGTCACGCCCAACTCATATGCCTCATCCACAAAGCGGAAATAAGCATCGCTATTGTAGAAATACTGAGTCACTGCTGAATTGGCTCCGGCCTTCATCTTCTGGACAAAGAAATCAATATCCGTTGCTGGCGATTTGGCCTGTGGATGACTTTCTGGATAAGCAGCGACATCAATATGAAACCAATCCCCGGTTTCTGCGCGGATAAATTCCACTAACTCATTGGCATGATGAAACTCACCATACTGACCCATGCCTGATGGTAAGTCACCACGCAAAGCCACAATCCGTTTAATGCCTAATGCTTGGTATTGCTTTAACATTTCTCGCACGCTCTCACGTGAACTACCAACACAAGATAAGTGCGGAGCAACCGTTGCACCAGCAGCATGAATATCGCTCACCACTTTTAATGTGCCAGATTGAGTAGAGCCACCGGCACCAAAAGTCACGGAATAAAAAGCGGGCTTAAGTGCTTCACTAAAACGCTCGCGTACGAGCTGAAGCCTGCTCTCACCTTCAGGTGTTTTTGGAGGGAAGAATTCAACGCTTAATTCCATGATCTTGGGCCTGTGTCTCTATTAAGTAATGCTAGCAATGATTCAGATTAATAACGATAGTGGTCAGCCTTATATGGGCCTTCCTTAGTTACACCAATGTAGGAGGCTTGCTGATCAGACAATACGGTTAACTGAGCATTCAATGTCTTCAGCTGCAAACGCGCAACTTTCTCATCCAAATGCTTAGGCAAGGTGTAAACACCCACTGGGTATTTATCTGTTCCAACTGCATTCCATAATTCGATCTGCGCAATGACTTGGTTTGCAAATGAAGAGCTCATCACGTATGAAGGGTGTCCGGTACCGCAACCAAGGTTAACCAGGCGGCCTTTAGCTAAGATGATGATGCGCTTCTCAGGATTGCCGTTGCTTGCCGGGAAAATGACGTGATCTACTTGTGGCTTGATCTCTTCCCACTGGTACTTCTCAATACCAGCGACATCAATCTCGTTATCGAAGTGACCAATGTTACAAACGATGGCTTGGTTCTTCATCTTGACCATATGGTCATGCGTAATGACATGATAGTTGCCTGTCGCTGAAACAAAGATATCGGCTTTATCCGCAGCATAATCCATAGTGACAACACGATAGCCCTCCATGGCAGCCTGCAAGGCACAGATTGGATCTACTTCAGTAACCCAAACCTGAGCAGACAAAGCGCGTAGTGCTTGAGCAGAACCCTTACCCACATCGCCGTAGCCACAAACAACCGCAACCTTGCCAGCAACC
Source organism: Burkholderiaceae bacterium (assembly GCA_947452535.1). Classification (GTDB taxonomy): domain Bacteria; phylum Pseudomonadota; class Gammaproteobacteria; order Burkholderiales; family Burkholderiaceae; genus Polynucleobacter. The sequence continues at coordinate 13,344 of CANGCM010000031.1, forward strand.
ATCACATCAGTAGCGCGCTTAATTGCATCTACCAAAGACTCACGGCAACCATAGAGATTATCGAACTTACTCTTAGTAACAGAGTCATTCACGTTAATCGCTGGGAACTTCAAGTCGCCTTTAGCAAACATTTGATACAAACGATGAACCCCAGTGGTGGTTTCTTCGGTAACGCCTTTTACTTTCTCTAAACGAGTGGAATACCAGCTTGGATCTTGCACCAATTTCTTTTTAATAGCCGAAAATAAAATGGTTTCTTCTTCGCTGGTTGGATGGTTTAGGCAAGCCTGATCTTTCTCGGCGCGAGCACCAAGATGCAATAACAAAGTCGCATCACCACCGTCATCCAAAATCATATTCGTGAAGCCACCATCAGCCCACTCAAAAATACGATGGGTGTAATCCCAGTATTGCTCAAGGGTTTCGCCTTTAATTGCAAATACCGGCGTGCCATTAGCAGCAATCGCAGCAGCAGCGTGATCTTGGGTCGAGAAAATATTGCAAGATGCCCATTGCACTTCAGCGCCGAGCGCTTCTAAGGTCTCAATCAATACTGCTGTTTGAATGGTCATATGCAATGAACCAGTAATGCGTGCGCCGCGTAAGGGCTGTTGTGCTGCGAACTCGTCACGAATGGCGATAAGACCTGGCATTTCAGTCTCAGCAATGGCGATTTCTTTACGGCCAAAGTCTGCCAAGGAAATATCGGCAATAGCGCAACGGGTTGCTACAAAGTTGTTTAAATCGGAAACGGTACTCATGAATGCTCCAGCTAAATACGATCCAATGCTGGAGTAGAAACTCGCTAGCCATTGAATCATGGGTTAGCGAGCGCAGTTGCAATTAGCAAACTCTGGGGTTACCTAAGAGTCCACTCCCTTCAAGCCTGGGGAAACACTGGTTCTCAGTATTCCTTGCAACGCTCCTTGAAGGTATGGAGAAATTGTAATCAATTTCTCCATATTTGGCTTCAATACAACTACCTACTGCGAATTTACTACTTAGAAAGCAGATTACAGGCCAGCAGCGGCCCGCAATGCAGGCGCTTTATCGCACTGCTCCCAAGTAAATTCTGGCTCTTCACGACCAAAGTGGCCATAAGCTGCCGTCTTACGATAAATTGGGCGTAAGAGGTTCAGCGTTTTAATAATGCCCTTTGGACGCAAATCAAAATGCTCAGAAACCAATTGAGATATCTTTTCGTCTGAAATTTTTCCAGTGCCGTAAGTGCTCACCATTACCGATGTTGGCTTAGCTACACCAATGGCATACGAAACTTGCACGAGGCATTTGGTAGCCAGCCCCGCAGCAACCACGTTTTTAGCCACATAACGAGCCGCATAAGCTGCAGAGCGGTCGACTTTAGAGGGATCCTTGCCAGAAAACGCGCCACCGCCGTGAGGGGCTGAACCACCATAGGTATCCACAACAATCTTTCGCCCTGTCAAACCACAATCACCCTGTGGGCCACCGATAACAAATCGACCTGTTGGGTTTACTAAGAAGTTGATGGCGCCTTTGATCAGATGCTTTGGCAATACTGGTTTGATGATTTCCTCGATTACTGCCTCACGTAACTTCTCAAGAGAAATTTCTTCATCATGCTGTGTAGAGAGCACAACGGTATCGATTGAGTCAGGCTTACCATCGACATAACGCAGGGTCACTTGAGACTTGGCATCTGGGCGCAACCAGCTCAAACGGCCATCACGGCGCAATTGAGATTGACGCTCTACTAAGCGATGTGACAAATGAATTGGTAAAGGCATGAGTTCTGCTGTTTCATCACAGGCATAACCAAACATAAGACCTTGATCTCCAGCGCCTAATTCAAGCTCATCATCATGGGCATTATTCACTCCCTGGGCAATGTCTGGACTCTGCTTGTCATAAGCAACCAATACGGCGCAACCCTTGTAGTCAATACCGTAATCAGTATTGTCGTAACCAATTTCACGCAAGGTATTGCGAGCCACTTGGATGTAATCCACATTAGCGTGGGTAGTGATCTCACCCGCTAAAACTACTAAACCGGTATTACATAATGTTTCTGCGCCAACTCGTGCAGTAGGGTCTTGAGCCAATATGGCATCTAGCACCGCATCGGAGATTTGATCTGAGACTTTATCGGGGTGGCCTTCAGAAACAGATTCTGAGGTAAAGAAGTAATCGTTTGCCATTGCATATTCCTTTAAAAAATTAACACGATCTTTGGGACAACTCGACGTGCCAGGAACCACAACGGCGACGCTTTAGCAGAATTATTGAATCGCCCTGCAAGTTGTCTTAACTCGGCGATGGGTTAATTTTATCCGAAAAACGCTTTATTCATCAAGCCTTATGAGAAATTTGGCTCTTCTGCTCGCATTGAATATCATTAGAGAGTGCGAAAACTACTTCTCAAGCTGAGCGTCAAAACCATTGCTTCCCTCCCCCTGGCAGTAGTTCAGGTCTTTGGAGGATGTTTGGGTGTGTTGGCCTACCTTGGATCTAAACAATATCGTCAACTGTTTAAGACTCAATATAGCGCTGTAATTAACAATTACCGCCTCCCATCCAAGCTTTGGACTGCCGTTACAGGGTCAGGAATGCTATTTGCAGACAGTCTTTGGATCTGGCATAACTCTAAAAAGGCTTTGGCCACAACAACAGTCAATAACTGGAAAGTAGTACGGGATGCAATGTCCGAAGGCAAGGGGATCATCATTCTCTGCCCGCATTTAGGTGGCTTTGAAATCATTCCCCGCTTTCTTGCAGGTCATTTCCCCGCAACCATCATGTATCGCCCCTCTCGCCAAGAATGGCTGAATACGCTTGTAGAAGAAGGTCGTGCCTACCCAAATATGCACTTTGTACCCACCAATCTAAACGGCGTACGCCAAATGACGAGGGCCCTTTCAAAAGGCGAGGCCATTGCTATTCTTCCCGATCAAGTCCCTAGTGGGGGTGATGGCATTTGGGCAGATTTTTTTGGTCGACCTGCTTACACCACCACCCTGCCCATTCGACTTGCAAATCGTCACAACACGCCAGCAATCATGTTTACAGCAAAACGACGAAATCTCGGTCAAGGCTGGATCATCGATGCCAAGCGATTGGATTCATTTTCAAGTGACGCAAATACTGCGGCCAAGGAATTAAATACTGCGATTGAAGATGCGATATTGATTGCCCCAGAACAATTTATCTGGTCATATAACCGATATAAGCATCCTAGCGGAGCAGAATTACCACCAAGCTATTAGTTAATAAATTGATAATTTATTGGATATGACCTGGCTACAAAATACATTTAATTTTCTAGCGCTTAAAGTATTGCATCTTTTTGCATTTTTGCCTTACGGCCTCACTATTACTGTAGGCTATGGTCTCGGTTGGTTGGCAGCCCATATCCCTAGCGAGCGTGTCAGGGTTGTTAAAACCAACTTACGTCTGTGCTTTCCCAATCTGAGCAAAAATGAAATCGATTCACTGGCACTAGAGCACTGGAAATTATTTGGGCGTAGCGTGATTGAGAGAAGTCGCATTTGGCTTGGTAGTGGCAAACAGATTACCGACATCGTTACCATCCACTCCGCCATTACTCTTGGCGATCGCAAGCCGCGTCTCTTAATTAATCCTCACTTTGTTGGACTTGAAGGTGGCTTCATGGCGCTCTCCGCACTAGCACGTGAACATAATTGGCCACCTGGTGCTGGTCTATATCAAAAGATGAAGAACCCTTTCTTTAATCAAAAAATGATTGAATGGAGAAATCGTTTTGGCGGTAAATCGATGGAGAGACAAAGTCGCTTGCGCGATCTAATTCGAGAAATTCAGACGGGAAACTTTATTGTTATTGCACCTGATATTGATCTTGGACCACGCGACTCGGTATTTGTTCCATTCTTTGGTATTCAAACCAATACGATCACATCTGTTTCACGCTTAGCAAGACTCAGTGGTGCTGAGG
>CANGCM010000032.1 GCA_947452535.1 Burkholderiaceae bacterium
CCAAAAGGTAACGTTTGACATTACCCAAGGCCCTAAAGGCAAGCAAGCTACTAATATCCAAGCAGCTTAATCTGCTTTAGATCATTACTAAAAACCCAGGACTTGTTCCTGGGTTTTTTTTCGCCTGTAATTTGCATCACTTAAAATACACAACATGCTTACATCGCTCAAAGTTTTGCGCAATATTTTTGCCTCCGCCTTTTTTATCAGCTCAAGCATTGCTTTAGCTCAACTCAACACTGGCCTGCCTACTATTGAACTAAAGACGGGGATCTATCGCATCCAAGCTGAGCTAGCTGATACCCCCAAGACTAGAGAAGTGGGTTTAATGAATCGCACAAGCATGCCAAGCAATTCAGGCATGCTCTTTATATTCGAACAAAAAGCAGTACATTGCTTCTGGATGAACAACACGAAGATTCCACTGTCTATCGCTTTCATTGCCGATGACGGAAGGATTGTGAACATCGAAGAAATGCAAGCCGAAACAACTAATAATCACTGTCCTAGAGCAACAGTGCGTTACGCCCTAGAAATGAATAAGCAGTGGTTCTCCGAGCGAGTGATCATTCCAGGCGCAGTAGTACAAGGTCTACCTAGAAAATAAACGCCATCCGAGAAGGGCGCAGTAGAAACAAATAACGCAGACCTTAGTCTGCGTTATTTTTAGATTGGTATAAAGTTGCTATCGCTACTTATCTACTCAAAGTGGCACACATAATGCACTGGTGATTCAGCACGAATAATGAAATAACCGCCCTTCTCAACTTCCCAGCTTTGACCGGCTGTGAACTCGACCTCAGGGGCGCCATTGATGCTGACAAAAGCATTGCCATCCACTACTTCCATGATTTCTTTAGTGCTGAGGTCAAAACGTAAAGTGCTTGGCAATACTACGCCAACGGACTTGCGAACACCATTAGGTAAAGTTACTGTATGGGATACACATTTACCATCGAAAAAAACATTGGCTTTTTTGCCTACGGAAACCGAATCAAATTGCATCATTACTCTTTCTGATCTGAATATATTTACTGACGTTGATGAATATTGTTTATTACTTAGCGCGCTTACGTCTTGCAGTTTCTGCAATTCGCATACGCAGTGCATTGAGCTTAATAAAGCCACCAGCGTCGGCCTGGTTATAGGCGCCGCCATCGTCATCAAAGGTAGCAATATTTTGATCAAATAGCGTATTAGCTGAATCACGCGAGAGCACGGATACAGAACCCTTGTATAGCTTCAAGCGCACAACGCCATTTACCATCTGCTGGGTGTGATCGATCAAGGTCTGCAAAGCGAGACGCTCTGGCGCCCACCATAAACCGTTGTAAATCAGGCTTGCATAGCGTGGCATCAAGTCATCTTTAAGATGAGCTACTTCGCGATCCAAGGTAATACTCTCAATACCGCGGTGCGCCTTTAGCAAGATGGTGCCGCCAGGTGTTTCATAGCAGCCACGGCTCTTCATACCCACAAAGCGGTTCTCCACTAAATCTAAGCGCCCAATGCCATGCATGCCACCAATACGATTGAGTTCAGCCAAGAGCTCATGTGGCTTGTAGGCTTTACCGTTAATCGCCACCGGATCACCCGCACGGAATTCAATTTCAATGATTTCTGCTGCGTCAGGAGCTTTTTCAGGAGATATAGTCCAGCGCCACATAGATTCTTCAGCTTCAGCATTTGGATTCTCAAGATGACGGCCTTCGTAACTGATGTGCAATAAGTTCGCATCCATCGAGTAAGGTGAGCCACCTTGCTTATGCTTCATCTCTACTGGAATGCCATGTTTTTCTGCATAGGCCATTAACTTCTCGCGAGAAAGTAAATCCCACTCACGCCATGGGGCAATCACTTTGATTCCTGGCTCTAATGCGTAATAACCCAACTCAAAACGTACCTGGTCATTTCCCTTACCAGTCGCACCGTGCGATACCGAATCTGCACCAGTCTGACGAGCGATTTCAATTTGACGCTTAGCGATCAGTGGGCGTGCAATAGATGTACCCAAAAGGTATTCGCCTTCATAAATCGTATTGGCACGAAACATGGGGAATACAAAATCACGCACAAACTCTTCGCGCAAGTCATCGATAAAAATATTTTCCGGCTTGATGCCAAATTGCAGGGCCTTAGCGCGCGCTGGCTCAAGCTCTTCACCCTGACCTAAATCTGCAGTGAAAGTAACGATCTCACATTGATAGGTATCTTGAAGCCACTTCAAGATCACGCTAGTGTCAAGACCACCAGAATACGCTAAAACTACTTTTTTAATATCAGACATGATTTCTATTCAATAAAAAATAAATCAACAAATAACAAAAGTAAATGACTAAAACAAATTATCTAATCCAAGCGACCGCAGAGTAAATACTCCATCAAGGCCTTTTGAACATGCAAACGATTTTCCGCCTCTTCCCAAACAATACTTTGAGGACCGTCAATCACTTCAGCAGAAACCTCTTCACCACGATGCGCTGGCAAACAATGCATAAATAATGCACTGGGCTTTGCCAATGCCATTAACTCCTCATCGACCAACCAATCTTTGAAAGCAGTCATGCGGGAAGTATTTTCATCTTCATAACCCATGCTAGTCCAAACATCGGTAGTGACTAAGTCAGAATCCTTACAAGCATCCTTTGGATTTGCGCAAACGGTAAGGTGTTTTGCTGCCTTTTCAGTCAGTCTTGATACATCCAACTGATAACCAGCTGGCGCAGAAAAGCGGATCTGAAAATCCAAACACTCCGCAGCCTGTATCCAGGTGTACGCCATATTATTAGCATCACCTACCCAGGCAACTGTTTTACCCTGAATTGGGCCGCGCGCCTCTACAAAGGTAAAGATATCGGCCAAAACCTGGCAGGGATGAAATTCATTGGTGAGTCCGTTAATGACTGGCACTCGAGAATTCGCTGCAAAGCGCTCAATAATCTCTTGGCCAAAGGTGCGGATCATGATGATGTCAGTCATCCGTGAAATGACCTGTGCAGCGTCCTCTACAGGCTCGCCACGACCTAGCTGAGTATCTCGGGTATTGAGATAGACGGCGTGGCCTCCAAGCTGATGTATGCCCGCTTCAAAAGAGAGGCGAGTACGAGTGGAGTGCTTCTCAAAAATCATCGCCAAAGTACGATCATGCAAGGGATGCCAAGTCTCATAACTCTTGAACTTGGATTTAAGCCAAGCAGAACGTTTGAGTAGATAGTCATATTCTTCGCGCGTCAGGTCGGCAAACTGTAAATAATGTTTAACCTGACCGGGCACTTGAGGTTTTGCCAAGGATGTCATTGTTGAGTTTTCTACTAGAGTTTTAGCTTGCATTTTTAATGGGCATCGAGCTACACGAAAATAGTTTCTAAAGTCATCTTAAGGCCTCCTTAGGCTGTTAAGCTAGTAAGCGCATCAACACTTTTATTTCTTACGATGATTCCTGCGCCAACTTGAACCACAAAAAGCTTTTCATTCAAGGCATTACAACTTCTGGAAAACCTTTCCGCCCTAGCGACTGGGCCGAACGTCTTTGCGGAGTTATGGCTACTTTTCGCCCGCCAGGTGATACTGGCGACCCCCGCTTCACTTACTCGCCCTATGTCAGACCAGTGCTTATCGCACAAGTGAAATGCGTTGTTATTGATACCAGACTAAGAGAACTTGATCCGAGAGCGCTCGACTTTGTCATGAACTTCGCCAAAGACAACAGCCTGCCTATCGAAGAAGCTTGCGAATTCGAACCGAATTCAAATTCGCGCGCTCCTAGCCCTAAAAACAAAAACCCGCTCTGATCAGGAGCGGGCTTAGACTCAGATTACTCTAGAGCCTGCCTAAAATACTAAAAGCTTATGCTGCCATTGCCTTAATGGCTGCGGACAAACGTGACTTCTGACGCGATGCAGTATTTTTATGAGCAATCTTTTTATCAGCAATCTTGTCGATTGTTGATTGGGTTGCTGCGAATACTTTAGCAGCAGCATCCTTGTCGCCAGTTTCAATTGCTTTACGCACTGCCTTAATGGAAGTACGTAGCTTTGAACGCAAGCTAGAGTTATGCTCATTCTGTTTTACTGCCTGCCGTGCGCGTTTACGCGCTTGTGCGGTATTGGCCATCTTTAAACCTTGCTATATAAAAATTACAAAATACGGTTAACTAAAATTCTGTGTGGGTTTGCCAAATTGATAAGCTGACTCACCAAAACCCAAGATTTTACATTAAAGGACTAAAAAAGCCCAGTCGCTTGATAAATAGGTGAAAATTGACCTATGAATCTGCTTTCAGCTGCCGCCAAGGTCAGCTCCCTCACGATGCTCTCCAGGATTACCGGGCTTCTCCGGGAAACCCTCATTGCCCGTAGTTTTGGGGCCTCAGAGTGGACTGACGCCTTTAATGTGGCCTTTAGGCTACCCAACTTGCTCCGTCGGCTATTCGCTGAAGGAGCATTTTCCCAGGCATTTGTACCGATTTTGGGAGAAACTTCGAGCGGAGGGGATGTAAAACAGTCCCAAATCCTTGTAAATGCCGTCGCCACGCTCTTATTTTGGGCTTTGCTTCTGACGGTATTCCTCGGTGTAATGGGCGCGCCCCTCCTGATTCTGATCATTGCTACTGGCTTTGAGGGTGGTCCAGCTTATGAGGCAAGCATCCTGATGACCCAGATCATGTTCCCTTACATTGGCCTGATTTCAATGGTTTCATTATCCGCTGGGATTCTCAACACCTTTGGGCGCTTCGCAATCCCCGCATTTACGCCAGTTTTACTCAATTTAGCCTTGATTGGTAGTGCCATCCTTTTGGCCCCCCAGCTTGAGCAGCCAATCTATGCCCTCAGCATTGGCGTTTTGTTAGGCGGTTTCTTGCAATTAGCGATTCAAGTGCCAGCGCTTTCTCGACTTGGCTTATTACCAAAAGTGGGGCTTTTGCCAGGCGCTATCAAAACAGCAATTAAGAATCCAGATGCTCGGCGGGTCATGAAATTGATGGGGCCCGCAGTGTTTGCGGTATCCGTCGCCCAAATCTCCCTCATCATCAATACCAATATTGCTTCACGCTTACAGACAGGAAGCGTGTCTTGGCTTTCTTATGCCGATCGTTTAATGGAGTTTCCAACAGCATTGTTGGGCGTTGCCTTAGGTACCGTCCTTCTACCCAGCCTAAGTAAAGCAAATGCAAAGAACGATTTAATTCATGCGGGCGAACTTTTAATCTGGGGTCTGCAGCTCACCTTTTTACTTGCAGCGCCTTGCGCGATTGCCCTCTTTGTTTTTGGCGAGCCTCTTGCAGCAGTCTTGTATCACTATGGCAAATTTACTGCGCTAGATGTATTGATGACACAGCGTGCACTGGCCGCTTATGGCGTTGGATTAGTTGGCCTGATATTAGTCAAGATCCTGGCTCCGGGGTTTTACTCACGTCAAGATATCCGCACTCCCGTAAAAATTGGCTTACTAGTTTTGGTAGCGACCCAACTAGCTAATCTGGTTTTTGTTCCTTGGCTTGGGCATGCTGGCCTAGCCCTATCGGTTGGCGCTGGGGCCTGCCTCAATGCGGCACTGCTATGGGTGGGCTTGCATCGCCGTGGCGCACTCCCGAGCACTGCCTGGTTGAAGTATTTAGCCCAGTTACTAGTGGCTTTAATTCCCTTCTCATTTCTCTTGTATTACGCAGCTACTGCGCATGATTGGATTGCGCTGCAACAAACACCTTGGACTAGAGTCGGGCTGCTAGCAGCTTGGCTTGGGGCTGCTGCAGTCATTTACTTTGGAGCGCTTGGTATTGTTGGCCTCCGCTGGCAAAAATTTCTGCGTCATGCAAAATAGCTAATATGCCAACACAACAACTTGACTATTTCACCTCACTGGTTGCAGAAGATGAACACTTCCCCCTAACCGAGGCGGCAGTGGCGGTAGCGCAACATGCCTATCCAGACCTGGATGTGCAGGGGGTGCTCGATAAGATCGATCAATGGGCCAATAAGCTCAAGAAACAAATTACGCCTGATACACCCCCGATTCAGCGCCTGCAATTATTAAAGCATTTCTTTTACAAAGAGTTAGGTTTTGGCCCTAACCCCAATGACTTCTATGCGCCCGAGAATTCTTATTTGCATCAGATTATTGAGAATCGCCGTGGCATTCCCATCTCCTTAGCCATTTTAATGATGGAGCTTGGCCAGCAAATTGGCATCAATATTCGTGGCGTCTCTTTTCCAAATCACTTCATGATGCGTATTTCCTTACAGCAAGGTGAAATCATTATGGATCCATTGACCGGCGACTCATTATCTAAGAACCAATTACAAGAAATGCTCGATCCTTACCTCGATGCTAAGGGCTATCGTGGCGAGCTGAGCTTACCCCTCAATATTTTCTTGCGCGCTTCTAGCCCCCGAGAAATCCTCTCGCGCTTTATGAGAAATCTGAAAATGATTTACTCAGAGGACGAGCGTTGGGAGCGTCTACTGGGCATTCAAGAACGTTTAGTGATTTTGTTACCAGACTCTAGTGAAGAAATTCGCGACCGCGGCTTAATCTTTGCGCAACTTGAGTATGTGCGTCCCGCTATAGCTGACCTGAATCACTATTTAAGTGAGATGCCAGGCGCTGAAGATGCCTCAGATATTCGGGAACACATAGCAACTCTAGAGAGCCAAACCAAACTTCATTAAGCTTATTTCTTTTTGCCTTGAAAGAGTTTGTAAGCAGCGGCCAAAACAACCGGAATAGCAGCAGCACCAATACCAACCAATACGATGACATTGAGGTTTTGGCGAATGATCGGAATATTGCCAAAGAAGTAACCAGCAATAACCAATCCAAAGACCCATAAGACTGCGCCCGTGATGTTGAAGAATTGGAAGCGTGAGAAGTTCATTTCTGATACGCCAGCAACAAAAGGCGCAAAGGTTCGGATGATTGGCAGAAAACGGGCAAGGATAATCGTCTTACCACCATGCTTTTCATAAAAAGAGTGTGTTTTACGCAAAGCTGACTGATCGATCCAACGTGATTGACTGGTAAAAATTCTTTGTCCGATCCAGCGCCCAATAAAGTAGTTGACAGTATTGCCAGTAATTGCGGCAATTAACAATCCAATGCAAAGAGCCCACAGATTGAAGTGTTCGGTAGCGCAATAAGCGCCAGCAATAAATAACAATGAATCGCCCGGTAAAAAAGGGGCAACCACCAAACCGGTTTCCGCAAAAACAATTGCGAAAAGCAAACCATAAGCCCAGTAACCGTATTGCTGAATCACTACATCTAGATGGCGATCAATATGCAATAGCAAATCACTTAACTGCAATAGGGTATCAATCAACTTGGACTCCATTAATAGGTTGCAAGGATATTAACAGGCTGACAATGCAGCTTGCTCAGTTTCATTCCTATAATGGGGTATGCAAACTGAACCTGACATTCAGCCTACGCATTTACCTGATCATCCACCCATACTCTGTATTGTTGGCCCCACAGGCGCAGGCAAAACCCATCTTGCCATGGCTTTAGCGAAATACGCTCAATCCATTGGTCAAACTATTGAGTTAATCAGTATGGACTCCGCGCTGGTGTATCGCGGATTAGATATTGGCAGCGCCAAACCAAGCAAGTTAGAACAGGCAACTGTTCAGCATCACTTGCTTGATATCTTGGAGCCCACTGAATCCTATTCAGCAGCTCGCTTTGCAAATGACGCTAAGCGACTATGCGAAGAGATTCGTGCGCGTGGAAATATTCCTGTTGTAGTGGGAGGCACGATGCTGTATTGGCGCGCATGGGCGCATGGCCTTTCTTCACTCCCACCAGCGGATCCAAACATTCGCGCCCGCCTAGATGAGCAAGGTAAAGTGATTGGCTGGCCTGCTATGCATTCTGAATTAGCCAAAGTGGATCCTGTAACTGCCGCTCGTTTGCAACCCAACGATTCCCAAAGAGTCCAACGCGCTTTAGAGATTTATCAGATTACCGGCAAACCGATGTCAGAACTGTTGGCGGATGCGCCGAGTGCAGACGGCAGAGAAGGTTCAGTTATTCCAGGGTGGATTAATTTGGTATCACTCGAGCCAAGCGACCGCTCCCGCCTACATCAGAATCTAGAAAAACGGTTTGATGAAATGCTGGCGGGAGGTCTCCTAGAAGAAGTGGAGGCTCTGAGAAAAAATCCAGAGCTACATGCCGACTTGCCTGCCATTCGTTCAGTTGGATATAGGCAAGTCTGGGAATATTTATCTGGCGATATTGATCAAACAGAAATGCGCTATAGAGCGCTGGCAGCCACTAGGCAGCTTGGCAAAAGACAGCTCACTTGGTTACGAGCCATTGCCGACAGAAACACTTTCGACCCCTTCAACCCAAATGAGTTGGAGGCAGCCTTAGGATTCTGCAAGCAAAGCCTGACTAGATGGCTTTAAATAACGATAGTTTGCGGCGCACCGGTTGGACGCTCTACCACTGCTCCTACAACCCAAGCATTTAAGCCTTCGGCCTTGAGGGAGCTCATTGCAGTATCCGCTTGGTCGGTAGACACAATCACCACCATACCAATACCGCAGTTAAATACCCGTACCATCTCCGCATCTGCAACACCACCCTTCATCTGCAACCAACGAAAGAGATCGGGCATTTGCCAACTATCGCGATGCAAGACAGCTTGAGTATTTTCTGGAAGTACGCGAGGCACGTTGTCCACTAAACCACCGCCAGTGATATGCGCCATGCCCTTCACATTGATCTCAGAAATGAGCTTGAGGAGGGGTTTGACATAAATTTGCGTTGGGGCCATCACGACATCCCCTAGAGGGCGTCCGCCCAGGTCATCAGTTGGCTTAGCTCCAGCTCGCTCAATAATTTTGCGAACCAATGAATAACCATTGGAATGGGCACCACTAGAGCCAATTGCCAAAACCACATCGCCCGGAGCAATTGTTGCTCCAGTAATGATTTTTGATTTTTCAACTGCGCCAACTGCAAATCCAGCCAAATCGTATTCGCCGGGAGGGTACATACCAGGCATCTCGGCAGTTTCGCCACCAATGAGAGCGCAGCCAGATAGCTCACAGCCCTTGGCAATACCACCCACTACAGTTGCAGCAGTATCCACACTGAGCTTGCCACAAGCAAAGTAATCCAAGAAAAATAGAGGTTCGGCACCTTGAACCAAAATATCGTTCACACTCATTGCGACCAAATCCTGACCGATCGTATCGTGACGGTTCCACTCAAAGGCTAGTCTGAGCTTCGTGCCAACACCGTCAGTACCAGAGACCAACACTGGCTCTTTGTAGCGCTTAGGTACCTCAAACAAGGCGCCAAATCCGCCAATCCCAGCTAGCACGCCTTCGCGCATCGTTTTCTTAGCCATAGGCTTAATGCGGTCTACCAGATCATCCCCGGCGTCGATATCGACGCCAGCATCACGGTAGGAAAGGCCTTTTGAGGAAGAATGAGTAGGTGAGGTCATGGCAGAGATAGAAGATTAGTAAAAAGCACTACTTGGTCGGTAGAATCATTGAATTCTAGAGGATTCGAGCAAGATGGCTGAAATTTTTACCCCTTTTCTGACTGCATTTATTCTGGCTTATGCCCTACGCCCAATTTGCTTGTGGCTTGAGAGGCATCGCCTGCCTCGCGCAGTGGCGGCCGGAATTGCCATGATTATTGGCCTGGTAGTCCTATTTTCGATTTTGACCCTGTTTATTAACCTCCTCAAAACCGAAATCCCCCTCATTAAGGCTCAGTTTCCAGAGTGGATCCAAAACACCCAATCCTGGCTTGGGCCCAAGTTAAATGAACTTCATATTCCTTTTGACTGGGGGATGCTCAAGACTTCCGCAACCCAGAAGATCACTGAGCACCTTAACGATAATTCTGAAGCTCTCATGTCCTCTACTTTTGAGACCGTGTTGATGTCAGGTAGCTCGGTGATTGCAGGCTTTATCAATGCTGTTCTGATCTTGTTTGTGATGTTTTATCTTCTGATTGATTGGGATCACTTCTTTAAACTCATTAAAAATATTTTGCCGCTTCGCGCACAAGAAAGGGTGCACCACTTAGCTATGAATGCTGATGGTTTGCTATCCCAGTATCTCAGAGGCATGCTGATTGTGATTTCCATCATGTCTGTTTTCTATAGCCTTGGCTTAAGCCTGATCGGCATTCAAGGTGCGGTGGCATTAGGTGTATTTACTGCACTCATGATTGTGATTCCTTATATCGGCATTACTCTGGGATTTACTTTGGCGATCCTTGCTGCCCTTTTGCAGTTTGGCCCTGGTGGAGCAATCATTGGCGTCCTGGTGCTCTATGGACTTGGCCAGTTTATTGAAGGCTTTTTCTTAACCCCCCGTTTAGTTGGCGAGCGCATCGGGTTACATCCAGTGGCAGTGTTATTTGCCTTATTGTTATTTGGAAAATTATTTGGATTCTTTGGGGTGCTCCTGGCCTTACCTATTAGTGCAGTGGGTTTGGTTTTGCTTCAGTACGGCTGGTCTCGGTATACCCAAAGTCCGTGGTACCAAAAGTAAGTTTCTGCAGCAATGAATAACGCCCCACTGCCACGGCAATTTGCGCTTGACATAAGCTACACGCCGACGCCTAGCTTAAATAATTTTCTAGCTGGCGAGAATCTCGCACTACATTCCATCCTACAAAAGATTGTTCAATTTTGGGGAACCCCTAGCCCAAGGGTAGCCAGCGAAAATCCTCTCGATCAACGCTGGATCTATTGGTGGGGTCCGGAGGGCTCGGGTCGCACCCATTTACTCAGCGCCATTGGCAGCGCAGCAGAGGGGCTTGGCCTAGAACACTTCCCTTTGACCCCCAATGAACCCATCTCCTGGGTGCGCCTTGAAGAACGACTCCCCTCGCTGAGCGCTTGCCATCAAGTCTGCGTTATTACCGTAGATGACGTAGATCGCCTAGATGAGCGCTTAGTAGCCTCTTTATTTCGAGTTCTGAATGCAGTTCAGGGTAGCGCAGCTATCCATATTTTTATGGCCGGCAATAGTCCTCCTGGCGCTCTCAAGCTCAGAGAAGACCTTCGCACCCGTCTGGGATGGGGTTTGATCTTTCAGACCCATCTTTTGGACGATGATGAGAAAATAGAGGCCTTACAACAGGCAGCGCGAGCGCGCGGCTTGGTTTTATCGCCAGACGTATTACCTTGGTTGTTAAATCGCTTTTATCGCGATATGCCAAATCTGATGGCCTTGATAGACGCTTTAGATGCTTATTCACTGGAAACAAAACGTGCTGTTACTTTGCCTCTTGTCAGAGAGCTCTTACAGCCTAGATAAATATTAATGACTCAATTAGCACTGTTCGACTTAGATCACACCCTACTCCCTTGCGATAGCGATTATGAGTGGGGGCAGTTCTTGGCGCGTATTGGTGTCGTGGATAGCAAATACTATGCACAGCAAAATGAGCGCTTCTATCAAGACTACAAAGATGGCAAGCTTAATATTCAGGAATTCCTTCGCTTTGCTTTAAAGCCACTTTCAGAACATTCTCGCGCGCAACTGAAAGAATGGCATGACGCCTTCATGCGAGAAGTCATTACCGGTCAGATGCGTCAACAGGCGGTCGACCTAGTTAAGCGCCACCAAGATGCTGGCGATCTTTGCTGCGTTGTTACTGCAACCAATAGCTTTGTTACGCGACCTATCGTAGAAAGTTTTGGCATCGAGCATCTCGTTGCTACTGAACCCGCTACCGTGGGAGATAACCCTCTCGCCAATTTTACTGGCGAGGTAAAGGGGGTCCCGAGTTTCCGGGAAGGCAAAATTCAACGGGTAGATGATTGGCTTGCCAGTCAAAATTTATCATTAGATCAATTACCACAAAGCTATTTTTACTCAGACTCTATGAATGATTTACCCCTCCTGGAAAAAGTCAGCAATCCTGTTGCTACTAATCCGGATGCTCGCCTACGTGATGAAGCCTCAAAGCGTCACTGGCCCATACTTGAATTGTTTGCATGATTACCAAATTTATTAATCGTATTTTGCGTCGCGACCCCATGGTCCGACATACTGCTGCTCATACCTCAGGTGCCCCTAAGCGAGTCCCTAAAAAATCGCACCGCATTGACCCAAACCTACTTTCTAAAAACGCGGTGAAGGTTACAGACACACTGCAGCAAGCCGGCTACGAGGCCTTTATTGTGGGGGGTGCAGTACGAGATTTAGCCTTAGGTATTGGCCCAAAAGATTTTGATGTGGCAACCAATGCAACACCCGAACAAGTGCAAAAACTATTCCGCAAGGCACGCCTCATTGGCCGTCGCTTTCAGATTGTGCATGTGACTTTTTTTGGCAAAGGCCAGCCTGAAATTATTGAGGTATCCACCTTTAGAGCCCTGCTAGAGAACGCTGGAGAGCACATGGCCGAGAATGGCCGAATTCTGCGAGACAACGTTTGGGGCAGTCAGCATGAAGATGCTGCGCGCCGAGATTTCAGCATTAATGCGATGTATTACGACCCTGCCACTGAAACCGTGCTCGACTATCACGGTGGAATGGCGGATATGCAGAAGAAAACCTTACGCATGATTGGCGATCCTGCCAAACGCTATCGTGAAGATCCGATTCGGATGCTGCGCGCTATACGCTTCGCCGCTAAAACAGGCTTTACATTAGATACGGCAACACGTGCTCCAATCGCCAAACTGGGTAAGCTCATTCATGATGTGCCTTCAGCGCGATTGTTTGATGAAATTCTCAAACTCCTCATGTCCGGATATTCGTGGGCCGCAATTCAGGGGCTAAAGAATGCGGGGCTACATCATGGCCTCCTGCCCTTGCTTGACCATATTCTCGATGAAAAAGCGGAGTCCAAAGAAGCGAATGATTTTGTTCGCATTGCCTTAGCAAACACTGATGAACGTATTCAATCGGGTAAAAGTGTTTCAGCTGGATTTTTGTTTGCCACCTTACTGTGGCCTGATCTATTGAATAATTGGAAAAAGAATATCGCCAAAGGAATTTCCAATATCCCAGCACTGCACGATGCGATGGATGAAACGATTGCCAGTCAAAGTAACGGCATGGTCATTCAGCGTCGCTTCGAGAGTGATATGCGAGAAATCTGGTCTATGCAACCCCGCTTCGAAAAGCGTGTTGGGCGCTACCCTTATCGCCTCATTGAATCCCCGCGCTTTAGAGCGGGTTATGACTTTATGCTGCTCCGATGTGCCACTGGTGAGAAAGATTCGGCATTAGGTGAGTGGTGGACCGGCTTTATCTCAGAAGATCCAGCTGGCCAAGAAGCCCTCATGGCCAGCGTGAAAAACGAGGGCGCTAATAGCGTAACCCCCACCAAGCGACGTCGTCGTAGAAAAGCCAAAGTGGCCAAAGTGACCACACCGGCTGAAGGTGAAGCAAGCTAAGCAGACTTGAGAAAAATTCAGTAAAGTGGGTTTGGTAAGTTGTTTGGCTTTATTTTTCCTTTGGGATGCCCATGGCACGAGCTTTTATTGGATTTGGTGGCAATATCGGCGATACGCGTCAGCTCATTACTGACGCAATTATTTGCCTTGCACAACGCTGCGAACTCCAGATTCTGACTAAGAGTTGCTTCTACCAAAGTGCGCCCCTTCAAGCCACTGGTGGCGACTACATTAATGCAGTGATTGAGATTGAGACCCAATTAAGCCCTTATGGTCTGCTGCATGTCTGCCAAGCTGTAGAGCAGGAGTTTGGGCGCGAGCGCCCTTATACCAATGCACCTCGAACTTTAGATTTAGATATTCTGTCTTTTGAAGGCGTATCTCAAGAAGATTCTGATCTCACCCTTCCCCATCCCAGAATCATTGAACGCTCATTTGTTCTCCTACCCCTTCTGGAGATTGCCCCCGACCTCTTTTTACCCAACTGGGGTGAGCTGAAGACCTATTTGCCTCAAGTAGCCGACCAACGCATCGAAAAACTTCCTTGCCGCAACTGTAATTGTGGTGAAAAAGCCGTTTATAGCCAATCCGCGCATTAATTCATTAAACTCACGCCATGGGTTACTTGCAAGGCGACAAGCCAATTACGATTTCCAAACTCCTCTCGATGCGCACCGAGGGCGAGAAAATAACAATGCTTACCGCGTACGACGCAACCATGTCTGCCTTGTTAAATCGGTGTGGAGTGGAAAGCATCTTGATTGGAGATTCTTTAGGTAATGTAATTCAAGGTCATAGCAGTACAACCCCTGTGACTGTTGAGCAGGTGGCCTACCATACAGAATGTGTAGCTCGCGCCAATTCACATGCATTTGTGATTGCAGATCTCCCCTTCGCTAGCTATGGCGATCCTGTCCAGGCCCTAGACTCAGCAGCAGAGCTGATGCGTGCTGGCGCCGACATGGTGAAGCTTGAAGGTGGTGATTGGCAAATCGAGATCATTCAATATCTAGTAGAACGGAGCGTTCCCGTTTGTGCTCACTTAGGTCTGCTGCCTCAGTCCGTTCATATTCTGGGTGGCTACAAAGTTCAAGGTAAATCCAAAGATGCCGCTAGTCTCATGCTGGAACAAGCTATTGCCTGTGAGCAAGCTGGCGCCCAAATGCTTGTTCTCGAAGCTATCCCATCCTCACTAGGCAAGCACATTACTGAATCGCTATCCATTCCGACAATCGGGATCGGCGCAGGAGTAGATTGCTCTGGCCAGGTATTGGTACTACAAGATATGTTGGGCATTAGCCCTGGCAAGCCGCCGAAGTTTGTTAAAAACTTTCTGGACGGTCATACCTCGATTGAGGCGGCAGTCAAAGCCTATGTTCGGGAAGTGAAATCCGGAAAGTTCCCCGGATCTGAACATGGCTTTGCTGGATAAGCCTGAACTACTAATTAACTAAAAAAACTCTTTACACCTTCAAACCAACCCTTTTGATGGGGATTGTGTTTGTCACCTCCGGATTTGAGGCTGTCATCAAATTTTTGCAGTAATTCTTTCTGTCCATCTGTCAACTTGACTGGTGTTTCGATAGCAATGTGAACAAATAAGTCACCAACCATAGTGGATCGCAAACCTTTAATACCTTTATTACGCAAGCGGAATGTTTTACCTGTCTGCGTACCTTCAGGAATTGGAAACTCAACACGCCCTGAAAGCGTTGGTACCTCAATATCACCACCAATAGTTGCAGTGGCAAAGGAAATAGGCATCTGGACATGCAAGTCACTGCCATCACGCTCAAACACCTTATGGGGTTTAACTCTGACTTCTACATAGAGGTCGCCAGATGGGCCGCCATTCACTCCTGGCTCACCATTACCGACTGAGCGCACGCGCATACCATCATCGATTCCCGCAGGGATCTTGATTTCGAGTGTTTTTTGCTCTTTATGTTTACCGCTACCATGGCAAGTTTTACAAGGCTTAGGAATATATTCACCTATGCCGCGGCACTTAGGACAAGTTTGCTGCATCGAGAAAAATCCTTGCTGCACGCGAACTTGGCCATGGCCATCGCAAGTGGTACATCTCTCGGCCTTGCTGCCAGGCTCAGCACCAGTGCCATGACATGGCTTGCAATCACTCCAGCTTGGCACTCGAATTTGCGTGGTGTAACCCTCGGCCGCTTGCTCTAGAGTAATTTCCATGTTGTAACGTAAATCCGCACCCTTGTAGACCTGTGGCCCTGACTGGCGTCCGCCACCCTGGCCGAAGATATCGCCGAAGATATCGCCAAAGGCATCCGCAAAACCACCGCCACCGAAGCCGCCGCCACCAAAACCACCAGACTGATCAAGGCCTGCATGGCCGTATTGGTCATAAGTAGCACGCTTATTGGGATCAGTTAATGTTTCATAAGCCTCTTTAACTTCTTTAAATTCAGCTTCTGCCGTTTTGCTATCAGGATTGCGATCGGGGTGGTGCTTCATAGCCATCTTCCGATAAGCTTTTTTTAGCTCCTCATCGCTGGCACCTTTTGCAACGCCAAGGATCTCGTAATAGTCGCGTTTACTTTTAGACACAAAATTCCTCTCAACAACCTTAATGACACAAGTCGGCTCGAGGCCGACTTGTTGTTAATGTACTTCTAAACTACCTTATATGCATTTCAATATGCGGGATTACTTCTTCTCATCCACCTCTTTGAAATCAGCATCTACCACGTCAGCATCAGGAGCTGCGGCTTTTGCACCGCCAGGAGCTGCGCCAGGCGCGGAAGCACCGCCACCAGCCTTAGCCTGTTCAGCAGCCATGGCTTTTTCGCCCAACTTCTGACTTACTTTACCCAAAGCTTCAGTTTTGGCTTCAATAGCTGCTTTATCACTACCCTTGATTGCCTCGTCCAATTCTTTCAAGGCAGCTTCAATGGCTTCTTTTTCAGAACCCTCTAAAGTAGCACCGTGCTCTTCCAAAGCCTTCTTGGTTGAGTGAGCCAAAGCGTCAGCAGTATTGCGGGCTGTCACTAATTCCAATGCTTTTTTATCTTCATCAGCATTAGCTTCAGCATCCTTCACCATGCGTAAAATTTCCTCTTCAGTCAAACCAGAGTTTGCCTTGATGGTGATCTTGTTCTCTTTGCCAGTCGTTTTGTCTTTTGCAGTCACATGCAAAATACCATTGGCATCAATATCAAAGGTCACTTCAATTTGTGGCATGCCACG
>CANGCM010000033.1 GCA_947452535.1 Burkholderiaceae bacterium
GACCGTTCTATTCTTTATTTTTCAAGCGGTGTTTACTTGGGCAACTTTACCCATGGATGCGATTGAAGCTAGCGTAGCTTGGCTGGGCGATCTATTGACACAAGTGCTGCCAAGTAATTGGTTACGTAGTTTATTGGTGGATGGTGTTTTGGCGGGTGCTGGCGGTGTACTCATCTTCTTGCCCCAGATTCTGATTTTGTATTTTTTTATTCTGATTTTGGAGGAGTCTGGCTACCTTCCCCGGGCTGCTTATTTGCTGGATCGCTTAATGGGGCGGGTTGGTCTTTCAGGCAGATCTTTTATTCCACTGTTATCGAGTTTTGCCTGCGCTATTCCCGGCATCATGGCGACACGGAGTATCTCTAATGCACGTGATCGTTTGGTGACGATTTTGATTGCGCCGATGATGACTTGTTCGGCACGTCTTCCCGTATACGCTTTATTGATTTCTGCATTTATTCCTGAGCGTAAGTTATGGGCTGGCTTAGATTTACAGGGTCTCGTACTATTCTTGCTTTATGTCGCGGGCATTGCAGGCGCTATGGTTGTTGCCTGGGTATTGAAGCACTTTACAAGCGAAAAATTTCAGCACAATGCCTTGATGATGGAGTTGCCCAGTTATCACTTGCCACGCTTAGGTAGTTTGGCAATTGGTTTATGGCAGCGTGCAGAAATATTCTTACGTCGGGTCGGGGGAATTATTTTGATCATGACAGTGTGCCTATGGGCACTCTCCAGCTTTCCGCTGCCTCCAGAAAATGCCACGGGCTCACCTATTCAATACAGTATTGCTGGGATGATGGGTAAAGCCCTGGCAGTGATCTTTGAGCCGATTGGGTTTAATTGGCAAATTAGTATTGCCTTGGTTCCTGGCATGGCTGCCCGTGAGGTTGTCGTGAGCTCTCTGGCTACGGTTTACGCTCTTTCAAGCTCCGGTGTTGACGCAGTAGATGCCTTGGTGCCTTTAATTTCAAAGGGTTGGAGTTTGGCAACAGCCTTATCCTTATTAGCTTGGTTTGTCTTTGCCCCACAGTGCCTTTCTACGATTGCGGCAGTGAAAAGAGAAACAGGCGGCTGGAAAATTCCAGCCATCATGATGTCCTACCTCTTTGGTTTAGCCTATCTGGCATCCTTTATTACATATAGGATTGCGAGTCATTTTGGCTTGGCTTAGCGCCTACTTAAGGCCTACTTAAGGCCTACTTAGGCGCCTATTTGCAAATTGAGATAAATTGTCATTAATTACAATTAAATTCCACTCAACTTCAACTGCCAATCCTTATGAATTTATCGCTCCGTTGCTTGATTCTGTTTGCTGCCTGTGCTGTCAGCCCTATTGCTTTTGCCGAGTCTGGTGAAAATACTTATAAACAAGTCTGCGCAGCCTGTCACAACGCTGCCGTCTTGAATGCACCCAAGTTTGGTGATAAAGCAAAGTGGGCACCCTTAATTGCTGAGGGGCAGGTTACATTAACTGCTCATGCATATGTTGGTGTCCGGGCAATGCCGCCAAAAGGTGGAAATCCAAACCTGAGTATTGAAGGCTTCTCTGATGCAGTCGCCTATATGGCCAACAAGGCTGGTGGCAACTGGAAGTCGCCTGATGCAAAAATGCTAGTCGCGATCAATAAAGAAATTGAAGCGCGTAAGGCGGGTTTAAATCAAAAGAAATAATCTAAAAGCTAGAACCTAACAATTTCAATGGATCTGCAGTCATATCAAATTGAGTTCATTGGATACTGCGCCGCCTTTCTGACGACGATTGCTTTTTTGCCGCAAGCTATTCAATCCTGGCGCACTCGAGATCTCTCGGGGATATCGTTGGGTATGTATAGTTTATTTACCGTAGGCGTTGGTTTGTGGCTGATCTATGGCCTCATTATTGAAAAGTGGCCTCTGATTTTGGCGAACGCTTTGACCTTTGCGCTCGCTCTCAGCATTTTGCTACTGAAGCTTCGGGGCGGTCGGCCTAAGTGACATTCTTTTAAGTGATGTCATAATTAATTCACAGAGTTATTAAAAAACGAGATTCCAATCAGAAAGGCGATTCATGAGCACTACCTACGTTATCGATCCACCAGTTACTATTTCACTTCCTGTAGTGGGTGATACCCGTCGTTTTGCTGTAAACCGTATTTATTGCGTCGGCCGTAATTATGCAGATCATGCTCGTGAAATGGGTCATGATCCAGATCGTGAGCCACCATTTTTCTTTATGAAACCAGCGAACTCCATTGTTAGTGACGGTAAAGATATGACCTACCCCAGTCTCTCTAATGATGTTCATCACGAGATTGAGATGGTGGTTGCCATTGGTAAGGGCGGCGCAAATATTACCGCTGATCGGGCACTAGAGCATGTCTATGGTTATGGTGTCGGGTTGGATATGACGCGTCGCGACTTGCAAGGCGAAGCAAAGAAGATGGGGCGTCCTTGGGATACCGGCAAAGCATTTGATCAATCCGCTCCCTGCGCAGCGATTACGCCGGCCACTCAGTGTGGGCATCCTAATAAAGGAATAGTCAAGTTATTAGTGAATGGTGAAATGCGCCAAGAGGGCGACTTAAATCAATTGATTTGGAATATTCCAGATACGATTGCTTATCTCTCAACGCTATTCACGCTCGAAGCGGGCGATTTAATTATGTCAGGTACACCTGCAGGCGTCGGTCCTGTAAAAAAGGGTGATGTACTTGAAGGCACTGTTGAAGGTCTGACACCACTCAAGATCAAGATCATTTAACTGTGGCAGACGCCATTAAAATATCAGAATAGTTCAAAGAGGTAAAAGAGATAGCGGCGCCGAGATCACGTCACTAGGTCTTGGCCTCTTTCTTTACAAAAGACCCTTCTAGGCGCTTGTTTTTAGGATCAAGATCGACCTGCGATAGAATTCTTCTATGTATATGTTTCTACCTTTCCTGACAGCCTTTATCGGACTGGTCCTTGTTTGGTTTGAGAAACGTCTGGCTGGTTTAGTCATGCTTGCCATTACAGTCGGTATCCTCATCTTCTGGTTCCGATTACATGCCACAACACATCTCAATATCAACCTGTGAAGAATCATGAGTAAGCACTCTTTTTCTTCTCTAGCAGCTCTTGGTAATCAGCTGGCTTTAATCGCAATCATTGGCATGCTGTCTTATGCCTTTGTTGGTCAAATTTATTTCGGAGAATTGCCTTGTCCTTTATGCCTAATGCAGCGTTTAGGTTTTGTGATCATCGGCTTTACGCTGGTGCTGAACATACGTTGCGGTGCGTATTCAGCGCATTATGGCTGGGGCATCATCGGTGGCTTAGTCGGGATGATGGTGTCTTTGCGCCAAGTACTTTTGCATGCGCTACCAGGTGATGCAGGATTCGGCGCTACCTTTCTGGAGTTGCATTTCTATACTTGGGCTTTTGTTAGCTATCTCGGCCTGATTACTGGCTTGGCTATTTTGCTGATGCTGCCTAACCGTGACGTGCGCTCACGTTCACTATTTGCAAATACCTTAGTGATTTTATTTATGATCATCGTTTTTGCTAATCTGGCATCCACGCTGCTGGAGTGTGGCGTTGGTCCTTGTGCTGACGATCCCGTTAAATACGAAGGATGGATTTGGTTGCGTTCGCGTTTTGGTTTTTAATTTAACGCGATTGATTTCATGATAATTGCTTTAAAGGCGTTCAAGCACCTCGCCATACTGCTATCTTGCTTAGCTTTCAATAGTGGGGCCCAAGCCCAAACTAGTCAAGCCCATGCTGCTTGGCCTAAACAAGCTATACGCATTGTGGTTACCTTCACTCCTGGTGGAGCCCCCGATATTTTGGCGCGCGTTCTAGCCGAGAGTTGGCAGCAAAGCTTGGGTGTGCCAGTTTTCGTTGAAAACCGGCCTGGATATGGCGGCAATATCGGCGCCGACTTGGTGGCTAAGAGTGAGCCCGATGGTTACACCTTATTAATCGGTACGGTCGGTATTCATGCGATCAATGGCGCTCTGTATGACAAGATGCCCTTTCATCCGATCAATGATTTCACGCCCATTAGTTTTTTGGCAAGCACTCCTAATGTATTGGTGGTGAATAAAAAGATGGGTGTGAGCAACTTGCAAGAGCTCATCGAGTTGGCTAGAGCAAAGCCTGATGAACTCACCTTTGGCTCATCTGGCGTTGGCACTTCATTGCATATGTCGGGTGAGTTATTCAAGGAGATGACGGGCGTACAGATCCGGCATATTCCCTACAAAGGAAGAGCGCAATCTTTGCCCGATCTTCTCAGTGGTCGCATTTCTATGCTTTTTGATAACCTGTCTTCATCCTTGCCATTGATTAAGGCGGGAGAAGTCCAGGCTTTAGCAGTAACAACCTTGAAACGTTCTCCAGCAGCTCCGGAGATTCCGACTATGGCGGAGCAGAGCTTGCCCGGATTTGAGGCAACATCATGGTTTTCTCTCATGGCCCCAGCAAATCTGCCGCTAACCCTGCAAAAGCGCCTTAATGCTATTACTCGCCAAACTCTCAATCAAGCCAATGTCAGAAACAAGCTTCTGGCCAGCGGCCTAGACCCTGCGCCAGGAAGTCCTCAAGAGCTATCCAAGTTGATCCAAGCAGAGACCAATAAATGGGGTAGAGTAATTTATAGATCAGGTGCAAAATTAGAGCAGTAGGGCTTTTAGTGAAGTAATAAATATTCCAATAAAAGTCCGATAAAAGTCTATTTCCTGTCAGCTTGGGTTTAGATGAAGCGTTATAGATAGTAAGAGGCGACTAATTAATGGGGTCCACTATGAATACAGCTCAAAAGTATTACAAATCAAGTACTTCTAAAGCGGTTTTGACGCTCTTGGCGACAGCAGGCTTATGCTTGCTTTCTCCGCTGACAGCGCAAGCAGGCAGTGTCGGCTGGGCTGTTTCTGTTGGTGGTGGCCACGGTGGCCATGGAGGCGCCTACGGCTACGGTGGTTATGGAGGTGGTTGGCGTCCTGCCGCATACGGCCCAGGTCCAGGATGGGGTGGTGGTCGAGGTCCAGCCTGGAGGGTTGGCTATTATGGCCCCGGCTATGTTTATCCTTATGGGGCTGCTTACTATTCTCAGCCGTTGGTATATGCGGCTCAGCCTGTAGTGGCCTACTCAGCACCTTCACAACCTATGGTGCTGTCGTCGCAAACGCAGCCACCTGTTTGGTATTACTGTGAGGCCAGCGAGCAATACTTTCCTTACGTTCAAAGCTGCACCTCAGGATGGCAGACTCAGCCAGCAATTCCCCCTTCTAGCAGCGCTGGATCAGCAAGATGAGAAGAATAAAATAAGAAATGAATAAATGAACAAAGGATTCAAGATGAAGCGTACCGTGCTTACCCTGGTCGCAATTAGCTCTTTAGCTGCTTGCGTTTCTGCTCCAACTGGCCCGACGGTTGCCGTCATGCCGCGTGAAGGTAAGCCTTTTGAAGTCTTCCAGCAGGAGGATCAGCAATGCCGTGAGTTTGCTGCAAATTCCATAAAAGATTCTAGCAATGCTGCGCTTAAAGACGGTGCCACCAGCGCACTCATCGCTGCAGCTCTTGGTGCGGCCGCTGGCGCAGTAATTCAAGGTGGTAGTGGTGCGAATGTCGGAACGGGTGCCGGTGTTGGCTTACTCGGTGGCGCAGCTATTGGCGCCATGAACTCTTCTGGCAAACAAAATCAGGGTCAAGTTCAATACAACATTGCCTATGAACAGTGCATGTACGCTAAGGGTAATCAGGTTCCTAGTTATCCGGCACGAGGAGGTAACTCTAATTACGCTCCTCCTAATAGCGGCTTTAGACCTATTCAATAAGCTTGATAATTACACCTCTAGCGGCGGATGCGTTTTCTCAAAACGCGCTGCCGTTCTTCTAAAGAGGTAGAGTAGCAAGAGTGCAGCCAAACCTAAGCTCATACTATTGCCGGCCCAAAATCCATTGGCGCCTTGTAAAAATTCTGGGGTATTACCAAATACATTAAAGCCCATCAAATAGCCTCCGCCAAGACCAATGCCCCATAGTGAGCCTGCATAAATTAGCATTGGCCAGAAGGCAATGCGGTAGGCCCGCAAAATAAATGCCGCAGTCACTTGCAAAGCATCAAAGACTTGATAAAAGGCGATAAACAAAAAGAGGGGGATAGAAAATAGCTTAACCTCTGGTGGTGGGTCATAAAGATCTAATAAGGCCACTCTAAAGATCCATACCGCAACACCAATCAAGATGCATAAAGTCGTTGTGAAGAAAACGGATGACCAACCAATTTCTTCGGCGCGCTCTGGTTGATTGGCACCAATCGATTGTGAGACCAATGTCATTGTTGCAATTGAGAGGGACAAAGGAACCATGTAAATAACAGTACCCATATTAGCGATGATTTGATGCCCCGCTAAAGCAGTAGTCCCCAGTCGCGCAATAAATAGGGACATAAAGGTGAAAGAGGTCACCTCAATCAAGTAGCTAAAGCCAATCGGTGCACCTAATTTCAGTAGAGTCCAAATGCGATGCCAGTCAGGCCAGCTAAAGCGTGCAAAGATCTTAAATGGCTTGTAGAAGCGATCAAATAGTACGAAGCTCAGGGTTATGATGAGCCAGAACCAATTGATAATTACGGTGGCTATCGCACAACCTGGCCCACCCATACCTTCAATACCCAAACCACCATAGATGAATAAAAGATTAAGTGGCAACTTTAAGCCCAGGCCAATGAGTTGGACTATCGTAATGACCGCTGGTCTAGAAACAGCATTGTGCAAAGCCATTAACACGCGCATCGCCATACTGGCGGGCAAGCCTATTGCAAGGATGTGAAGATATAGCCTGGCTTTGCCTTCAATATCATTGGTGACTTGAGAGATTTCCAGTAGGCGATCAGCATTGAGTAAGATCGCACCGCCTAATAGGGTGAGCCCCAGAGCTAGCCAGAGAGCTTGACGTACTTCTTCACCGATTTCATGAAAACGTTTAGCACCAAAGAGTTGCCCAGCAATTGGTGCAAGTGCGGAGATCACGCCGGTGAGGCCAACATAAATACTGATAAAAATAGCAGAAGCCATTGCCAGGGCAGCTAAGTCATCGGCAGAGTAGCGCGCTGTCATGGCGGTATCTAAAACGCCAAAGGTGATTACCGCTAATTGACCAATCAGCAATGGGCCAGCCAGTTTTAATAGTGAGGGGACATCCTCACGCAAGCGCGATAACTTAAAGTGCAGCACGATTTATTCTTTACCGGCAGATGTAATTTGGTAGAGGCGTAAACGCTCATCGCGGTCAGCGGCACGACGATCTTCCCAAAGTAATTGAATATTCTTTTCGTTTAGACTGGCGTAAGCCTTAGCTTCCATAGAGCTATGGGTCAGCATGAGATTACAACCTGGATCATCACGCAAAGGCAGTTTGGTGAAGTAGCTAAATGAGGCTAACTGAGCAGCGCCTAAATTGCTGGTGTCAATACATCCTGGGGTATTGGCAATCACATTTTCTAAGCGATTAGATACATGGCGATAGGTCTTGGCATAATTAATCGTTGGCAACCAGAGCGTCATCAACAACACCCACATCAGCGTGGTGCCAGACGCGGAGATAATAAGGCAACGCCAGATTTCTTTTGGCGCACGGGAAGTTCTCCAGCGCACAATGGCTAGCCACACACCTGTAATCAGGAGTGCAATGACAAATCCGATGTAATTGAACTGCGCCTGGAAGCCTGGCAATAGTCTTGCTACATTGGCCGCGGTAGATTCTGGGAAGCCAGTGATCTTTGCGAGCCAAATAATCCAAATAGCTAAAGCAATCAGGGTGAAGCTGAACATTGCAAACCAATCAATGAAGCTAATCAGGCCACGCTTCAGAATCGGTAAGCTAAATGCGGCAATGATTGAGAGACTGGGGATCAAAATGATCAGATCATGTTCATTGGCTTCTAGCCTAAACAAAACATAAATTAAACCTCCAATCAACAAACTGAGTGGAATACACAGGTGAGGTGCACGCCATTGCCCCGCGTCTTTTACTCGGCCCCAATGGGCGAGGGAGATGAGGGCTAATGGCCAAACTGGCCAAGCATAAGCCCAAAAGTTCACGCTTAAGAATCCAAGTGACTCAATCGATGGGGTTGCACGCATCTCGGGCATATTGCGCCAACCTTCCTCTGCAATATGACGCCACTCTGGAGCAAGATTGCCGAGATACCAAAGTGCAGGCCAAATCGCAAAACCCATTAGACCCAAAACCGTACTTGTTAACGTCCAGCGAAAGCGTAACTTTGCATTACTGGCAATTACCGCAATGATGGTGGAGCTAACAATAATTAAACTCAGAGTGAGATTGCTGGAAAGGGTAACAATCATAATTCCAAGACCCGTCCATAAGCCGCCTTGCCACGGCTTATCTAAACCGCGTACTGTGCCATACAACACAATGCTGATGCCCATCAGTTGTGCCAACATCGGCGTAGTCTCGTGTGCACGTTGCGCAAGACCGACGCAAGCTAAGAAAATGAGCAGTGCACCATCAGCCAAGGTCATGCCGTAATTTTTGCGACCTGGTTGACCGCCTACCGCTAACACCATTGGTTGCACTTCTTGGCGACGCCCTAATAGATAAGTCGTATACCAAATTGCTAAAGCAGCTGCGAAAAAGCAGATTGCCGTGTAGAGGCGCGCAGCATTAGCCATTCCAATGAATGGACCAAATAGATCCATCAGGGTGGCGCCTAGCCAATACGGGAGGGGCGCTCCAAGAGAAACATCACGTCCAGCAAGATGCGGAACAATCCAGTCAAGTGTGCTGCTGTGCTGCAAGGCCCACATGCCACCAAAACCAACGGCGTCCTCATTCTTCCAGGGGTCACGCGCAAATAGACCGGCAAAGCCATAGATCAAGGTCAACGCAAAAATAATGATGCGGGGGATCGAGGTGGTGGCGGCGGCGGTGAGTTTAACCATAAAAAATAGCAATAAAAAAGGCAGCAAACGCTGCCTTAATTATCTCGCAGGGGAGGGTAATACCCAAACCCTTTATTAAGTAAGCCTACTATTAAGCCTTCTTCTTGGATGGCTTTTCAGCAGCCTTAGCTTCTGCAGCAGCTGCTTTTTTCTCAGCTGTCTTAGCAGCGCCATCACCAGTCGATTTTGCAACTGCCTTGGTACCGAACTTCTGACGGAATTTCTCAACACGACCGGCAGTATCCATAATCTTCTGGGTACCAGTGTAGAAAGGATGTGACTCAGATGAAGTCTCGATCTTGGACAAAGGATATTCCTTGCCGTCTTCCCACTTGATTGTCTCTCTAGTAGACATCGTGGAGCGAGTCTTGAAGCTGAAGTTATTAGAAACGTCTACAAAGACGATTTCACGATATTCGGGGTGAATGCCAGGTTTCATTATTAAGTCCTATTAGCGGGCAGCCGTTCGGTTCCAAAGACCCAAATACTTACCCAATTTAAATGCAAATTATTAAAGCAGTAAAGGCGAAATTATGCCATGAAATCAACAACAAAGCGCACTTTTACCAACTCAGAGAGGCTAAATTAGCCACCCTTACGCATTAAATCAAAGAATTCACCATTATTTTTGGTCGATTTGAGCTTATCCACAATAAAGTTCATCGCCTCAATATCATCCATATCGGCCAATAATTTACGGAGAACCCAGATTTTCTGGAGGTTTTCCGCTTTAACCAGCAACTCTTCACGGCGAGTGCCGGACTTATTGAGGTTGATCGATGGGTAAACACGACGCTCAGCCAAACGACGCTCAAGGTGGACTTCCATATTGCCGGTACCTTTGAACTCTTCATAAATGAGGTCATCCATACGACTACCAGTTTCAATCAAAGCGGTGGCGATGATAGTCAGTGAGCCACCTTCCTCCACGTTACGCGCTGCACCAAAGAAACGTTTTGGGCGTTGTAAAGCGTTGGCGTCAACACCGCCAGAGAGGACTTTGCCAGACGATGGAATCACCGTGTTGTAGGCGCGAGCGAGACGCGTAATCGAGTCTAGCAAGATGATGACGTCTTTTTTCATCTCAACCAAACGTTTGGCTTTTTCAATCACCATCTCGGCAACTTGAACGTGACGGACCGCTGGCTCATCAAAGGTAGAGGCAACGACTTCGCCGCGCACGGAGCGCTGCATTTCAGTAACTTCCTCAGGGCGCTCATCCACTAACAATACGATCAAAATTGCATCAGGATTATTTGCGGCAATAGCATGGGCAATGTGCTGCATCATCACGGTCTTACCGGATTTTGGTGAGGAGACGATCAAGCCACGCTGGCCATAGCCAATGGGGGAGATCATATCGATGATACGACCAGTGAGGTTCTCTTCCGCCTTGATGTCACGTTCCAATTGAACTACGCGATTCGGGTGCAAAGGCGTTAAGTTCTCGAACATGATGCGGTTCTTCAAAGCCTCAGGTGGCAAGCCATTGATCTTGTCTACCTTGACTAGGGCAAAGTAACGCTCGCCATCCTTAGGGGTGCGAACTTCGCCTTCAACGCTGTCACCTGTATGCAGGTTAAAGCGGCGGATCTGTGCGGGGGAGATATAAATATCGTCCGGAGAGGCCATGTAAGAGGCGTCTGGGGAGCGTAAGAAACCAAAGCCATCAGGCAATACTTCCAAAGTACCATCACCGAAAACAGACTCGCCTTCCTTGGCGCGTTTTTTCAGAATGGCAAACATCAATTCTTGTTTGCGCATCCGTTGGGTATTTTCAATCTCCAGGCTGGCTGCCATTTCAAGCAGAGCGGAGACGTGGAGTACTTTGAGTTCAGATAATTGCATGTGGTTCTCGGGTGTAGATAAAGGTATGAATGTGTTTTGGGATATGGCTGTCTAGATGAATATCCGACAGATTTGGGTAAAACAGAATTTGGGAGAGTTTGCTAGAAAGAAGGGGCACTGAAAGTGCGTTGGAAAACTGATGAAGTAGATATTACACTAAAAACAGTTAAAAACCACAGGCTCACTTAGAGAACCTGTGATTAAGCATTATTTACAGATGACTATCAATAAATGCAGTCAACTGAGATTTGGCCAAAGCGCCTACTTTTTGAGCAGCCACAGTGCCGTTCTTGAAGAGGATTAAGGTGGGAATGCCACGAATATTGAATTGGGCGGGAACACCTTGGTTCTCATCCACGTTCATCTTGGCGATCTGGATCTTGTCACCGTATTCTGCAGAGAGATCCTCCAGAATGGGGCCAATCATCTTGCAGGGTCCGCACCACTCAGCCCAGAAGTCGAGTAATACCGGTTTATCGGACTTGAGAACGTCTTGCTCGAAAGAAGCGTCAGTTACATATTTGATGCCGGCACTCATGAAAATTCCTTATTTGGTCTTATTTAGTTATCAGCTTAGAACGCTTATATTAGCAATAAGCCACGCTTTCTGCCTAAAACTCTCTAACTACCCCCAAAATAGACCTGAATTTATCCTGCCCGATGCACCCATTTCCGACTCTTTCTGACCAGCGGCAGCCTCATACTTGGGCTATTACGCCCAATGCGGGCGCCTTACGAGAGCTCGCCGAGGGTATTTGGAATTGTGCAAAGCAAACCCATCAACGTCCCTTGGTGGTGCTCAGTACTGCTGGTCCCTTGATGGGGGTCAGGGCCGCACTAGAAAAGTATCGACCCCAGAATCTACCAAATCAGATTGCATTTCTGCCCCAAGTCATGAGCTTTAATGACTGGTTGGAGGCAGCGCCAGGTGCATGGAAGTTCCCGAAAAAACAAACAGACTTAGAGCGTTGGCTGTCGGTATACGTCAACTTACGCAAGCACAAAACTTTACAAAGCTGGTTTAAGGCGGAGAGTGAAGCGGGGGCTTGGGGTTTAGCGCAAGCAGTGATTGACGCCTGTGATGCATTATCAGAAGCGGTGGTTCCGCAGATGCAAAGCGAGATCAATGCTTTAGTCCAAAGCCGGACACTGGATGCAGACAATACAGAAAAATGGGTTAAGAAAGTCGAAGTACTACTAGACCAAGCGATAGCTAAAGCCTATGTAGGCCTGTCTCGCAAAGTGGTGGATCAAGAGTCGATCGTCTTACTCGCCTTTTGGCGTTACCTCAGTAGCCCTGGCAATCCCGTTATGCGAAAACATTTCGCACTAGCGGCGCATCTTGAAGCAGCCAGTGCAAACCGGGATCGGTCTAGACCATTGATCTGGGTTCAAACGGCAGACCCCAAACCCATTGAGCAAGAGACAATCTCTCATTATCTTGAGGACTATGCGCAATTTGCACCGGTAGTTCATGTGGGGGTAGATTGGCAATCAGTTGCACTCTGGTCTGAGGCCTTACTTGGCGCAGGTACTGGACCAGATTCAGAAGGGCAATTACTTTTGGCAGATGAGGCGCAGAGCGCCCTCATTGACCGCAATATCCAAGCTAGCGCTCATCAGGGGTGGCGCTTACTTGCCGCCAATCGTTTTGAAGAGTTAGCTTGGGCAGCAGCTAAATCGATTGAGACCCATTTAATTGCTGGCAAGACCAATATTGCCTTAGTTGCACAAGATCGTTTAGCAGCCAGAAGGGCGCGTGCATTGTTGGCACGCTTTGGGCCGAGCCTGCGTATCCGTGATGAAACGGGTTGGAAGCTCTCAACCACGAGGGCAGCAGCGGCACTCAATAGTTACTTAGAGTTGATCCGCTCGCCTAAGGAAGGACCGAGTGCCAGTGCTTTACTTGAGTTTTTGCAAAACCCGTACTTTGATATTGCCCATACCTTGCACAAGACGCCTGAGTCCTGCATTAGCTTGATCGCGCAATTGGAAGATATCTTGATTGCTAGTCAAGCCAAGTCAGGTTGGGAGACCTTTAGGGTAGCAATTGAGCGTGCAAACGCTTATGCATCATCACAAGGTAGCGTGCCTCATGAGGCACTCTTACAGTTGATGACTAGTTTGCAGAAACAACATACTCAGTGGCAAGAACTCAAACTGGATTGCGCCAATGCCTATGCGCTCTTACAAAGCCATTTGCAGGGGATGGGAATGGCGCAGCAATTAGAAATAGATTCTGCGGGCAAGCAATTACTCGAAGTGCTGAAATCATTTGATCTAGATGCGGGACCGTATCAGCAAGTGACGATGCGTTTGCCAGAATGGCTGAGCTTACTCAAGACCGTCATTGAGGAGGCCTCGTATCAGGAGGCTGGCAGTGAGGCGCAAGCGACTTTAAGTATTTTGCCATTGAGCTCCACGCGCTTACGCGAGTTTGATGCAGTCGTATTAGTCGGTTGCGATGAGCAGCAGTTACCAGCGTTTTCTGAACCACCATTATTTTTCTCGGATGCGCTCAATCGCTTATTAAAAGCGTCCACCATCACAGCGCAGTACATTCAGCAAGCAAGAGATTTGTCCCAACTACTCATCTCATGTCCACAAGTCGCTTTGCTTTGGCAAAGTAAAAGTAAAAGCGGCGAGCCACTCCGGCCATCGGCTTGGATTAGTCGCTTGCGTACGCAGCTGCCACACTGGCCTATCTTAGAAGCCAAGCCGGACATTCATATGGATCAGTCACATCCATTGCAAGAGGCTGTAACTAGCGTGGGTGCGGAGATTGCTTTACCAGTGAGTATGTCACCGAGTGCTTATAAGGCTTTGAGGGATTGCCCTTATCGCTACTATGTACGCAGTATTTTAGGTTTACGTCAGGCAAAAGAATTCGAAGAAGGTTTTGATGCGTCATTGGCTGGGCAGGTTTTACATGCTTTGCTCAAAAACTTCTTTCAAGCCTTAAAAACAGAAGAGCAAAAACCCCATTCAAGTATTCATCAAGATATCGATGCGCGAAGGCTGTGGATGCTAGAGCACCTCACTAAGCATTCAGAAAAAGAGTTTGAACGCTTAATCAAAGGCGATGCCAGAGTAATGGGTACCTTGCGAGATTGGCAAAAGCAAATCCCCAGTTTCATTGATTGGCAATTAAAACGTGAGGCAGAAGGTTGGCGATATCATGACGCCGAGTTATCAGTGGGTTTTATGGTGACGCTGACTGATCCCGATGGAGTGCAAAGAGAGATTCACATTGCTGGTCGTGCCGACCGCTTTGATGTGAACTCAAATAATCCCTCTCTTGCAGTAGTGATTGATTACAAGAACCAGGGCATCACCAAAATAAAGAAGCGGGCAGAATGTCTATTGGATGATCCACAGTTACTGATTTATGCCCGCGCAGTTAATGAGAATGCCCTAGCAGCCCATCTTCCTGGGCGCACTATCGAGCAAGCGGAGTGGGTATCACTAAAGGCAGATTTGAAGAAGGCGGATGACAAGATTGTTAGAGCCCACCCGGTCGAGGATATGCCGGGAATGATGGCGCAATTTTCAGATCAGTTGAGCGAAGACCTGGAAGTACTGTGGGCGCGTAAGCCCATGAAAGCCTTTGCACCTGATAGCGTTTGCCAATATTGCGAAGCCAGAGGCATTTGCAGAAAGGGAATGTGGTGAGCGAGAAGTTTGACTATTCCGTAGCCTGTAACCCGAATAACTCGGTGATTGTGTCTGCATGCGCAGGAAGCGGTAAGACCTGGTTATTAGTTGCCCGCATGGTGCGCCTATTACTGGCTGGCGCAAAGCCCCAAGAGATCTTGGCGCTGACCTTTACGCGTAAGGCTGCGCAAGAGATGCGCGAACGTTTATACGATTTGCTAGAACAGTTTTCTCAATTAAATGATGCGCAATTGATTCATGAGTTGACGATCAGAGGTTTAGATAATGCGGAAGCTCAAAAGCTGCTACCGCAAGCCAGAGGTCTGTACCTTAAAGTATTGATGAGTCCGCAATCGATTGTGATTGATACCTTTCATGGTTGGTTTGGCAGACTCCTTGGCGCAGCGCCGATCTCCGCTGAGGTCCAGCCTGGATTTAATCTGCGTGAAGATGCTAAGCGATTGCAAGAAGAGTGTATGCAAGATTGGTGGGGAGACTTACGCACTGATCTCAAAAAACAGTACGACGTCTTACTCAAAGAGTTTGGCGCTTTTGAGACCGATAAGTTTTTGATGGGCAACTACAGCCTCTTTAAACAAAGAGGGGCGTGGACATTCTTCCTGGCTTCTTGCAAAGCTAAAGGTATTACTCCAAGTGAAGCTCTAGCCCAATGCTTGCCCAATCTATCATCACCAAACCCATTAGAAGAGTTTTGGCAACGCCCGGGCACCAAAGCAGATTTACAGGTGATGTTCGAGTGCTTTAGTAATGGCACCGCCACTCAGCAGAAAAGAGTGCCGATCATTCAGAAGGTGATTGCCCTTCATGCAGCCGGTGGATCGATTACGGAGGTTGCTGATGTGTGGCAAAGCTGCTTCCTCACCCAAAAACTGACACCATCAGACGATATCGCAAAGATCTCTGCACCGATGCAGAAATACCTTGATGCGACTGGTGGCGACCCGACGCAGATCACTTCAATTCGAAATAGCTGGGTAGAGGCCTATCAAGCCTGGTTTGTTTGGCAAAACGATCAAGAGGCCTACACCGTTAATGCCGCTTGGTTTGCTATGAGCGAAGCAATGTTGGCGCATTTACA
>CANGCM010000034.1 GCA_947452535.1 Burkholderiaceae bacterium
GCCTCAATCATTTGCGCAAATTGCGTATCGCGTTTAGCACCCTTACCGACATTACCTGGATTAATGCGGTACTTGGATAAAGCCTTGGCGCACTCTGGATAATCGCTTAATAAAGTATGGCCGTTGTAATGGAAGTCACCAATCAAGGGTACGAACACATCCATCTTATCGAGCTGCTCACGAATGTAAGGCACTGCCGCAGCAGCAGCAGGTGTATCTACCGTAATCCGCACCATCTCTGATCCAGCACGAGCCAATTCTTTTACTTGAATAGCCGTACCAACAGCATCTGCCGTGTCCGTATTGGTCATTGACTGAACGCGCACTGGCGCATCCCCACCGATGGTAACAATATTCGTTTTCCAAGCAACAGTGGCTTGACGAGTTGCACGCTTAAGCGCTGGACCTAAAGGGAGTTTTGGAAGATCACTAGATGAATTATTCATTGGGCGTATTTAATTAATTAAATTAGTCGTCTAATTTTTTGAGCCATTGCACTGAGCGCTCAGATTGATACCCTGATTCTTGTTCTTGCTCTTCATCGTCAGCATCTAGAGCATCTGCGTCTGCTTTTGCATCAACATCTTGATCAAGCTGAATTTGATTGCTATGGACTGCGCGCTCACGTACCCGAGTTCGGTCCACGACATCGCCTGCTAATTGTCCACAAGCTGCAGCAATATCGTCGCCACGTGTTTTGCGAACAGTAGCCACCATACCAGCGTCTAATAAAATACCGAAAAAGGCATGAATGCGTTGCGCTGATGAACGCTTCAATCCAGACTCCGGGAAGGGATTGAAAGGAATTAGATTGATCTTGCACTTAATATTGGCTAACAGGCGCACGAGCTCTTTTGCCTGAACGTCAGAGTCGTTCACTCCATCGAGCATGCAGTATTCAAAAGTTAAGAAATCTCTTGGCGCGAAAGGTAAATAGCGTTCACAAGCAGCAAGCAATTCTCTTAATGGGTACTTCAAATTCAGGGGGACCAGCTGATCACGTAACTGATCGTTTGGCGCATGCAAGGACACGGCCAATGCTACTGGGCAATCTTGCGCCAGGCGATCAATCATGGGCACTACGCCCGAAGTAGAGACGGTGACACGACGACGCGATAAACCGTAGGCCTTATCGTCTAGCATTAAGCGTAAGGCAGTTACCACGTTGTCGTAATTGAGTAGGGGCTCACCCATACCCATCATCACGACATTGGAGATCACGCGGCCAGTATGTTCCCAGCCTGGGGTTGGATATGCTTCAATACGGCGAATCGCATTTGGATCATTACGCAGTAAATGCTCCGCAAACCAGAGTTGACCAATGATTTCCCCGGCAGTGAGATTGCGTGAGAAGCCTTGACGCCCAGTGGAGCAAAAACGACAATTGACTGCGCAACCAGCTTGAGAAGAAATACACAGCGTACCGCGATCATCTTCAGGAATAAAAACCGACTCTACGGCATTACCAGCGCCAACATCAAGCAACCACTTGCGGGTTCCATCTGTTGCATGCTCGTCTTTAATCACCGGGAGAGAAAGGACTTCCACTTTATCTTGCAGCGTTGCTCGAAAGCTTTTTGCTAGATCACTCATCTCGTTAATGTCAGACACACCGCGTTGGTGTATCCACTGCATGAGTTGCTTAGCCCTAAAGGGCTTTTCATTTAACCCCGCGACATACGCTGCCATTTGGTCAGCGTCAAAATCTAAGAGATTTACGCGCGGGGAGGTCAATGCGACTACTTATATATTCAATAGCGTGTTCGTTTGCAATCGCTGATTAACGATTAAAAACGTTCAAGCCGGCAAAGAAGAACGCTACTTCAGCAGCAGCAGTTTCAGGAGCATCAGAACCATGAACCGCATTTGCATCGATGCTGTCAGCAAAATCCGCACGGATCGTACCGGCATCAGCCTTTTTAGGATCAGTAGCCCCCATCAAGTCACGGTTTTTCAAAATGGCGCCTTCGCCTTCCAGCACCTGAATCATGACAGGACCGGAAATCATAAAGCTCACCAAATCTTTAAAGAAAGGACGTGCAGAATGAACCGCATAGAACTGCTCAGCTTCAGCTTGTGACAAATGCGCCATTCTTGACGCAATGATCTTCAAACCGGCAGATTCAAAACGGTCATAGATCTTGCCAATCACGTTTTTTGCAACAGCATCAGGTTTGATAATCGAAAGGGTGCGCTCAATAGCCATGTAAAACTCCAGTAGTAAATTCAAAAATATAAGCTGAAATAGCGCAAAACGAGGTATTACAGAGAATGACCTCCTTCCCACCTACAGCGCGCCTAGATTCAGCGACCCCCAAATTATACATCGGCTGAGCACATTTACCCTGCCAGTTGTAGGCCTA
Organism: Burkholderiaceae bacterium; assembly: GCA_947452535.1. Taxonomy (GTDB): domain Bacteria; phylum Pseudomonadota; class Gammaproteobacteria; order Burkholderiales; family Burkholderiaceae; genus Polynucleobacter. Next base: position 2,364 of record CANGCM010000034.1, read on the forward strand.
AGCTATTGAATTTACAGGGTATAACCCTTCAATTTGTAGTTCTTTTCATGGGGGACTTGAAATTACTGCATTTTGTCTATACTTAGTGCCATAACCCCTTGTGGGTTCATGTAATTACTTTGAAGAAGGAGTCAATATGAGCGATCTTAACTCTTACGGCTTTGGGCAAACTGGCTCGATTAGCACACCCCAAGTACGCAATCGCGTTCTGCGTAATACCTATGCCCTTTTAGCACTATCCATGGTGCCTACTGTCATCGGTGCATGGCTTGGCGTTGCTTTCGGATTGAATTTTATGGCGGGCAGCCCTTTCTTGGGCTTCATCGTCTTTATGGCAATTGCTTTTGGCTTTTTCTGGGCGATTGAGAAAAATAAAGAAACTGGTCTAGGCGTCCTGTTGCTCTTAGGCTTCACTTTCTTTATGGGCATCATGATGTCTGGCCTAGTAGGCTTCACCCTAAATAGCTACAGTAATGGCGCCACTTTAATCATGCTGGCATTCGGTGGTACAGCATCGATTTTTGCAGTAATGGCAACCATCGCCACTGTGAGCAAAAGTGATTTTTCTGGGATGGGCAAATGGCTAATGGTAGGTGTACTACTCCTAATCGTTGCCTCATTGGCTAACATCTGGTTGCAGTTGCCTGCTCTGATGTTAACTGTGATGGTATTGGCAATCGCAATTTTCTCTGCCTTCATCTTGGTTGACGTTCAGCGCATCATTAATGGCGGTGAAACCAACTACATCATGGCTACTTTAGCTATTTACTTAGATGTGTATAACGTCTTCACCAACTTGCTCGCATTGCTGGGTATTGTTGGTGGTAACCGTGACTGAGTCAGTTACTGAGTCATTGCTTTAAGCTTAAACAGAAAAGGCACCCTCGGGTGCCTTTTCTTTAGCTCGGTAGAACTATCAAGCTCTTTCAAATACCGCCATCGACTCAACATGTGAGGTATGCGGGAACATATTCACGATCCCAGCACCCTTGAGAACATAACCAGCCTGATGACACAGGATATCCGCATCCCTAGCCAAGGTTTTTGGATTACAAGAAACGTATACAATCCGCTGCGGTGGTAGATCGCTAGCTTGCCCATGTAATTGCGCTAATGCTTGACTGATTTCCATTGCACCCTCACGCGGGGGATCCATGAGCCAGCGATCCGCCTTACCCCAGGAGGCAATCGTTTCTGGGGTGACTTCAAACAAATTGCTTTGCATAAAGCTGGCTTTATCGGCCAACTGATTATGTTGAGCGTTTTCATTTGCTCGACTTGTTAAGCTTTCTAAGCCTTCAATACCCAAGACCTTGCTCGCTCGTCTTGCTAGAGGCAGTGTGAAGTTACCAATGCCACAGAACAAATCCAGAACACGGTCCGTGGCTTGCACTTCCAGCAAACGAACTGCCCTACTTACCAGAGCACGATTCATCATGTGATTGACTTGAGTAAAGTCAGCAGGCTTAAAGGGCATCTCCACCTCAAACTCAGGTAAGCGATAGCAAAGTTTTCCAGTCAGTGGATAGAACGGCGCAACGGTTTCAATCCCTTTGGGTTGCAACCAAACCCACACCTGATGTTCATCAGCAAAGTCTCTAAGAAGTTGCTCATCTGCCAGCGTCAAAGGTAATAGGTTACGGAAAACTAAAGCAGTTACAGGTTTGGTTTTTTTTGGATCATCTGAATTTGGATCCTCAGGCTCACCCACCGCAATTTCTATTTGGGGCATGCGGTCAACAATGGATAAGGCATTGACCAATTTACGCATCTCAGGGAGTAAATCAGAAACAGGCTTAGGTAAGATTTCACAAGCAGTCATGTCGGCAACATAAGCACTCTTCCCCTCATGAAAGCCAATGAGAACAGTGCCTTTTTTGATAGAGCGATTGACAGCACTCAGACGCGCACGATGACGATACTCCCATGCTGGACCACCCATCGGACGAAGGATTTCTTCTGGAATAACCTTAGCAATGTGTTTTAGGTCGTCTTCAAGAACGCGCTGCTTCATTGCCACTTGCGCTCGAATATCTAAATGCTGCATAGTGCAACCGCCACAAATACCGAAGGCTTTGCACTTAGGCTCCGCCCTAAAGACAGCAGGCTTCAGAATGTCGAGCACCTTAGCTTTACTAAAGCGGGCTTTTTCACGCGTCACCACATAAGTAACTAACTCAGTAGGCAAGGCCCCTTGAATAAAAATGACTTTGCCACTTTGGCCTTGAGCTGCTTCTTCTTCATTGGGGACTAAGCGTGCAATCCCTTGGGCATCTAGATCAAGAGACTCTACTCGGATAGGCTCAGTTACTTCAATATGAACCGGCTTCTCACCTCTACGCATCCGGAGAAAAACCGAGTAGATATTCTTGCCACTGGGATCCGTTAGGCTCTTTAGATTCTTTTTCTAAGTAGGCTTTAATGAAAGTAATTTCTTCTTGGTACTCCTCTAGGGAGAAGCCCCCGCGCATCAGTTGAAAGCGGCAATACATCAGATAGGTATTAACCACATCGGTTTCACAATAACGACGAATATCATCAATCTTGCCATCTTGATAAGCTGGCCATACTTGGCTACCATCCATCCCCATCTTGCCGGGAAAGCCGCACAGTTTTGCTAAACCATCTAATGGTGCATTGGCCCTGCCATTAAATTTTGCTAGGAGGTCCATCAGGTCTAGGTGACGCATGTGATAACGACTAATGTAGTTGTTCCACTTAAATTCTCGGCTATCGTTTTCTTGGCTCTCACCCATTTCCCAATAGCGTGGAGCTTGAATATGATTTGCGAGAGCACGGTAATGCAATACTGGCAAATCAAAGCCACTGCCATTCCAAGAAACCAGTTGGGGGGTATATTTTTCAACTAACTCAAAGAAGGTTTGAATCAACACCTTCTCATCATCTTGAGCCGTGCCTAAGGTGCCGACTTTGATTTGGGGTGCACCTTCTTTAGTCGTCCTACGAATGACACAAGAGATGGCACAAATGCGCTGTAGATACAGAGGAAGAAAATCACTACCGGTTTTCTCAGCACGTTCTGCCATTGCTTTGCTGGCAACCTCGCTATCCGACATTGAATCCGGATAATCTTCGAGGCGACGCAGTCCCGCTACATCCGGAATAGTTTCAATATCAAAAACGAGGACGGTTGCCATAGCGAAGCCTACTTAAGTGGCAATTACTGCAGATATGGCGTTGGATTTACTGGCTTGCCATTGACACGTAATTCGAAGTGAAGTTTCACCGAGTTAGTATCCGTATCACCCATCTCAGCAATCTTCTGCCCTTTTTTGACGGCATCACTTTCTTTTACTAAGAGTGTGCGGTTGTGAGCATAAGCGGTGAGATAGGTATTGTCATGCTTAATGATGACCAGATTGCCATAGCCACGCAAGCTATTGCCAGCGTAAACAACCTTCCCATCTGCAGCGGCAGTAATGGAGTCGCCCAACTTACCGGCTATATCAATACCCTTGGTTTTTTCACTGAAATCTTCACTCACCTTGCCTTTAGCTGGCCATGACAAACGAATACCGGGTTCAGCAACTATCTCTTTTGAGGTATCTGGTTTGGATGCATCCACCTTGGCGGCATCTCCCTTAGCAGAATCTACCTTGGGCGCATCTATTTTGGGTACAGGTTTAGCAGCAGACTTTATTCCTGCTGGCGGCCTCACTAAGATCAGATCACCCACTTCAATCAGATTGGGGTTGGGTATGTTGTTCCATTGCGCCAAATCACGCGGGGCTTGCCCATTATCCAAGGCGATGCGCGCTAAGGTATCACCCCGCTTGACGCGGTAGTAACCAGGGGGCGTAGTCTCGGCAACTTCCCCGGTGCTTCGATCCACCACAGTCGCCGGCTTGGCTCTAGGCGTGATTGAACAACCCACGTTAAGCACTAGAGAGGCGACCGCCAACAGTAAAAGGAAGTATTTAGGCATCAGATTCAGAAGGGTTTTCATACTACCCCTGATTGTAAGGGGACAAAAAAGACCTCGTCCAGAACAGTTCTTTGATAGCGCTGGGAGCTCATGCGCTCCACCATAATCAATTGCTGCTCTTTTTCATTTTTTGCCACTGGAGCAACCAAACGGCCACCAATGGCTAACTGATCTAATAAGGCATCAGGAATGCCCAATCCTGCAGCCGCCAAAATGATTCCGTCAAAGGGGGCGGCCTGAGGTAGGCCCAAAATACCGTCGCCATAAATGAGGCGCAGATTTTTAATTCGGAAAGGTCGCAGCTTCTCTCTAGCCATATCGTGCAATGGACGAATACGCTCAATCGAGTAAACCTCATCCGACAATAAGCTCAGAACTGCTGCTTGATAGCCACAGCCAGTGCCAATCTCCAAAACCTTGCCCAAGGTATGTTTTGGCTTATGCAAAAGCTCGATCATGCGAGCCACTACGGATGGCTTAGAAATGGTTTGGGAGTGGCCAATCGGTAAAGCGGTATCTTCGTAAGCCTGAGGATGCATGCCAGCATCCATAAAAGCATGGCGCGGTACCGTGGCAATTGCCTCCAATGTTTTACCGTGCCGCACTCCAGCCGCCAAGACTTTAGCGGCTAAGGATTGCCGATGACCGGCATTGCGCTCAGCAGAAGACTTCAACCGCGATCCCAGCCGTTAGCGCGCATCGCAGCTAAGCGAGCGTGATGGGTTAGATCCAATTGCATTGGCGTAATCGAAATACAACCCCCATCAATCGCATGAAAATCTGTACCCTCAGAGCTATCTTTCGCATCGCCTGCTGGACCAATCCAGTAAATCAAATCACCACGGGGACTTTTTTGAACCACGACGGGCTGAGAGTGATGGCGATTACCTAAACGAGTCACACGCCAACGAGAGAGATCAGCATAAGGGTGATTGGGGATATTCACATTAAGTAAAGTTGCAGCACCCTCCGCATGCGACAGTCTAGAAACCAGCACATGAGCGACGATATCATGCGCTGCTTTAGCCGCATCTTCAATCAGATTCCAGCCGCGATCAATTTGCGAGAAAGCAACCCCTGGAACACCAAACATTACGCCTTCAATCGCTGCGGCAACGGTACCTGAGTACAGAGTATCCTCACCCATGTTCTCGCCTTGATTAATGCCAGAGATAACCAGATCTGGCTTCTCATCCAAAAAGCCTGTCATCGCAATATGTACGCAATCGGTGGGAGTGCCGTTGATGAAAAAGAAGCCATCACGCTCCCCACCAGCAACCCGATGAATTGAGAGTGGTCGTGAGAGCGTTAATGAATTAGAGGCACCACTGTGATTTTGCTCGGGCGCAATAACGGTAACCCGGCCTAAAGGACGAATCGCATTAACCAAAGCCAAAAGACCTGGTGCAAGATACCCATCATCATTGGAGATGAGAATATGAGGCTTCTTTATGATGTCACTCGTCACTTCATTACCCTCTTTCGCCTTAGCTTAGCGTGAAATTAAACTTTGACTGCTTGAGTTAAAGATCGACCTCTAAACCATCCATATATCACTGGCAATACCAAGAGGGTCAGAATCGTTGTAGTCACCATACCACCCACAATCACCAGAGCTAAAGGACGTTGCGCTTCAGAACCAATCGAATGGGACAGCGCCGCTGGTAAAAGACCTAAGCCAGATAGTGCAGCGGTCATCAATACGGGACGAACCCGCAATGAGGCACCCTCCACCATGACATCTTTCATCTCGCCGTGCTCTGTAGCAGCCGTCTTGTTAATAAAGGAGATCAGAATGACACCATCCTGAATCGCAATACCAAAGAGTGATAAGAAACCAAAGAAGGCGGAAATACTCAAAGTCTCACCAGCCAGATGCAATGCAATCACACCACCAATGGCTGCAAATGGAACGTTGATCATCACAATCACTGCGTCTCGGAAATTACCAAATGCACTCACCAGTAACAAGAAGATGCCTAGTAAGGCAAGCGGCACGATTAACATCAATTTTTTTTGTGCCTGCTTCATTTGATTGAACTGACCATCCCAGCTAATAGAGTAATTCGGGGGTAAGGTAATATTTTTCTCGACCAAGAACTGAGCATCCTCAACGGCGCTACCCAAGTCACGGTCACGTACGCTGAACTTAATAGCAATATAACGTTTACCCGCTTCACGATAGATGAAGAATGGGCCATCACTTAACTGAACCGTAGCAACCATCGACAAAGGAATGACCGAACCATTTGGTGCATCCACTAAGAGGTGGCCGATATCTGCAACGTCATTGCGACTACCCTCGTTTAAGCGAATGGCAATACCAAAGGTTTTTTCATCTTCCAGAAGATTGGTAACAGATGCGCCGCCAATCGCGTTGGCAACTACCGTCTGGATATCATTGACGTTAATGCCGTAGCGTGCTGCACGTTCACGATCAATCTGAATATTCAGGGTAGGCTGGCCTAACTCCTTCAGAATGCCCTCGTCTGCAACGCCGCGAACTTTTTTGAGTTGATCAATGACTTCGTGGGCCTTTTGATCTAAGACCTCTAAATCCGTACCGTAAATCTTGACGGAGTTCTCTCCCTTGACACCAGAAAGCGCTTCATTCACGTTATCTTGAATGTATTGCGAGAAGCTATAAGTGATACCGGGAATCCGATTGAGCTCCTTTTCAAGATGAGCAATCAAATCTTTCTTGCTTGAGCCGCTTGGCATCTTTTCAGGACTCTTTAAATAGAGGCCATACTCTTGGTTAAACACTCCTGTTGAATCCGTACCATCATCAGGACGACCAATTTGAGCTGCCACCTTGTCAATCTCAGGCTGCTTTAAGAAAGTCCCGCGTAATTGATTGGCTACCTTAACGGAATAATCTAAATCCACTGTATTAGGAAGCGTAACTCTGAGCCAGATGTTGTTCTCTTCCAATGTGGGTAAGAATGCAGTGCCTAAGCGAGTCACACTTAATAGAGTCAGACCCAACACAAAGACGGCTACAGAAACGACAGTTAATGGACGATCCATCCATTTTCTCAGCAAAGGCTTATAGCCATTGAGAAGCTTAGTCATAAATCCTGGTGGCTTGTGGTGAAGGTTTTCACCGAACACCAAAGAAATCATCGCTGGCAAGAAAGTTAAGCTGAGAATCATTGCTGCAATCAGCGCAAAACCCATCGTGAAAGCCATCGGTTTAAAAATGATTCCCTCAACTCCGCCCATAAAAAATAATGGGGAGTAAGCAACAATGATGATGCCGGTGGAATAAATCATGGCACGTTGTACTTCACTGGTTGCCTGGATGATGCTTTGGTTTAAGCGCTTACCACCCTCCTCGAGGTGTCGCATCACGTTCTCCGTCAAAATCACGGCCGAGTCTACGATCACACCAAAGTCAATAGCACCCAAGGAAATCAAATTGGCAGGCACACTCCAAAGATGCATCTGAATAAAGGAGACACATAACGCCAGAGGAATTACTGCGGCTACTACAGCCGCAGCTCGTAAGTTGCCCAAGAAGAAAAATAGTACTGCAAGAACTAAAGAAATACCAAAGAACAAGGTGTGCTTTACAGTGCCAATCGTGATATCTAATAAGACTTGGCGATCATAAAACGGAACTACTTCAATTCCTGGAGGCAGGACTCGCTTATTGATATTTTCAACCGTAGTCCGAACTCTTGCGAGTACCTCAGTAGCATTCTCGCCACGCCGAAGATAAACAATGCCCTCAACAGAATCGGGATTGTCATTGAACTGAAATAAGCCTAAGCGAGGTGCATTACCAATCTCCACTCGCGCAACATCGCCAATCCGAATCGGTACACCGTTATTAATGGATACGACCACACGCTTAATATCTTCTATATTTTTAAGTAGGCCCACTCCCCGAATCACAAATTGCTGCTCACCACTTGGCAATAGTCCACCGCCTGTATTGCTGTTGGCATTCGTTAGAGCGGTAATCAGATCGGTGACGGTAACGCCCTTAGCCAATAAACTATCTGGGCTAACAATTACTTGATATTGGCGTACCTTGCCACCAAAAGAAGAGATGTCGGCCACACCAGGAGTTTGTTTAAGCTCTTTGTAAATATCGTAGTTCTGCAGTGTCTTGAGTCGAGTAGGTGAAGCGTAATCAGACTTCACCTCATAACGCATAATCTCGCCAGTTGCATCCGAATCCGGACTAACGCTGGATGTCACGCCAGGTGGAAAGGCAACGTTACCAAGACTGGTAATAAATGTTTGGCGGGCTTTAAAGGCGTCAGTAGTGTCGTTGAACTTGAGCGTAACAACCGATAAACCGAATAATGAGACCGAACGGAATGCTTGAAGGCCTGGGATGCCAGCCAAAGCATTTTCCACTGGAATGGTAACTTGCTGCTCTACCTCAGTAGTACTTCTGCCAGGCCATTGAGAAATCGCCTGAATCGTTAATGGCGCCACACCAGGGTATGGCTGAATAGGTAACTTAGAGAGACTAAACATCCCCAGGCCAAGCAAAACGACCGAACCAACAATGACGAGCACTCGCTTCTCAAGTACACCCCGAATAAAGGAGGTAAAGGCGCTCACTTAGTCTTCCTGCTTTGCAAATCGATCATTTAACAAGACCGCACCTTGAGCCAAGATACGGGAACCAGGCTCAACACCTTCCGTAATTGCAAAGGTTTTACTATTCAGGTCGTAACCTTTGACCGGCAAGCGACGATAAGACTCATCGCCAACCTTAGTAATGATGTAACGCGCCTCACGTATGCGCACTACTGCTGTTTGTGGCACCACAATCGCATCCGCTATACCAGTAGTCAATTTTGCAGAGGAAAACATATCTGGACGCAGAAGGTCGTCATGATTATCAATCTCCGCACGAATCAGCAAGGCTCGAGTTTGTGGATCAACCGCTGGAGAAATATAGTTTGCGTAAGCAACAAACTCTTTGTCTGGATACGCTTCAACTTGAAGCACCATTTTTTGGCCGGGCTTGATAAAACGAAAATCTTGCTCGAATATATTTCCCAGAAACCACAGATGCTTTGGATCTGCCAAGGTGGCAATGACATCACCGGAGTTTACTGCAGAGCCTGGCTCTACATTACGCTTAACTACCACCCCTTTTAAAGGGGAGCGCATCACTAAATTACCTTGGGCCTTACCGGTCGCTTCAATGGACTTGATATCTGCGTCACCAGCGCCAAGATTGCGCATGCGGTTTGCAGCAGCTTGCTGAGTAATGCGGGCATCACCAAGCAAATCACTCATCGTCTTACTAGACTCTAGCGCCTGGGCAGTTTTTGAGGATAGCAAATACTCCTGCTGGGCTGAGATAAATTCAGGGCTATAGAGCTCAACCACTGGGGAACCGATATTGACTTGGGCGCCATCAAAAGCATAAATGCGCTCCACTCTACCCGGCGCACGCGCGGATAGGATCTTCGATTTTTCAGCATTAAATGCCAAACGACCTGGTACCTTGATATCAACTGGCACTTGTACTTTAAGGGCATCCTGAAAAACATAAATCTCTGGATTGAGTTTTACGCCAGGCAGCTTTAATTCCAAAATACCGCTACTCTCTACCCTAAGTGCCTTAACGGATGCTTCTATTTTGACGTCACGGTTCACGTTGGTAATGCGGCCCAAAACAATTCCCATTGCAAGAATCGAAAACGCAAATGCTGCCAAGCGAACACGCTGGCGATTTTGCGGACTTAGATTCCAATACAAACCGGAGGCGCTGGCAAATCCAGCCACCAAATGGCGACCTCCAAAATGCAGGCCTTTATCAATCATAGGTCTTGCTTTATCAGCAAGTCGTTTTAGAAAAGAAAGAATTTTGTCTTTCAACACTGCTCCTTAGAAAGGTTCTTTGCCAGAGGTCACTAGCAATACTGCTTGGGCTTGCAGAAGATTACTCTCCGCTAGCGCTAATTGAACTTCAAGATTGCGCAATTGAGTTTGCGCTGTCAGCAGATCATTAAATCCCTGACCATTATTAGAGTACTGCGTTAAGCCTACCTTATAAGCAGTATCTGCTTGTGGGACTTGACGCTCTTTAAGAAATTGGGTTTGATTCTTCGCTTGCTCATAAGCGGCGAAAGCGCTATTCACAGCCAATACAATTTGCTGACGATTTGAAATATTACCCGCTTCAGCAGCCGCTTGATTACGTTGCGCCTGCTCTACTCCGTATTTCTCCTTGGTAAAGAAATACAGCGGAATGATGAGGTCCAGCTCAAACTGATAAAACATAGCGCCATTGTTTGCAGCAAAAGGTCCGCGAGGCGTGTATGAGGATCCAATGACCTGAAAGTCTGGTAAGTAGGCTTTCTTTGCCAGATCGACACCCTTACGGGCTGCATCTAATTGCAATGTAGAACTCTTTAAAGCGGGATGACTATTTTCTGCATAATCCTCCAGCTCAATTAAGGTAGGCACGCTACTGATGGCGCGACGCACATCCCCACGCAAGACCAACTTTTCTCTGGAGTGGCGACCTACCAAGGTATTGATATTGTTTAGCGCTACCTGTAGTTGACGCTCAACGTTAAATTGATCTGCTTGCGCTGCGCTTTGCGAAACCTGCGCATTAAGATACTCAACATAAGCGGCAGCATTATTGGAATAACGCGCTTTAGCAACGTTCTTAATCATCTCCAAACGCATCACGGATTCTTTTAAGACTTGAAGTTGCTTTTGCGATGCCAAGGCGCCGTAATACAAAGTTGATAACTGAGCACCCAATTGCAAATAAGTAGATTCACTTTGCGCCAAGAGTGCTTCAGCATTGGTATTGGCAATATCCGCGGCCAAACTCTTCTTGCCTGGGAACTGAAATGGCTGAGCAATCGATATCGCGTTATTGCTGCTAATACCTCCACCACCTGGGTTTGAGGGGCTGGGCGCATTGGCAGCCCCCAGAGCAAATGGGGAGTTCACTGGCATACCAGACCACACCAAACCCACTTGGGGATTTGCTGGAGCATTAATCTGCGGAACGGTTGCCTTGGCAGATAAATAAGACTCGCGCAAAGAAGATAGCTGAGGGTTATTCAGTTTGAGCTCGGTCCAGAGCTGACGCAAATCCATTTCAGCCGGGCCTGATGGGGCTCCCTTGGCGTACATCTTTGAAGTAATGCTTGGGTTACTCAGGACTGGTGGAGACAAAGAATCTTTGGATGCATTTGCTTGCACTGTGACGCTAGCAGGGCTTGCAGAATTTGTAGTGGACGACTGCGCTAAAACAGAGGCGACAAAAAATAAAGAGGCGATTGCACAAGTCACCCACTTGAAGGGACTTACGTTCATAAAAGTTAAAGCGGTCGTCTTAATCTGGCCGTGAATCAAATCGGCTGCCTCTAAATCTGTACTAATGCTGTTTTTATAGCCCCAGATGCAGATTTACCTGCATTTACAGGGGGATTTGGATGATTATAGGTGAGAAAAGCCAAAAGTCTATTAATCAATGATTTCTATCTTATTGATTCTAAAGACAATAACTAAATCCCAGTGGCCTAAAATCCTTAAAACTCCGCATGGATCCTAAAAGAGAGGATGTTTACTGGGCCTCGGGCAGAGTTATAGGCTGGATTCATGATGTGCTGGAAGTTCAATCCAGCGAGGACATTCTTAATTACGGTTGCGTTGTAATAGATCTCACCGATCCGCTCTGGTGAATAGGAGAGGGTCTGACTTGGGCTGGCGTAGTCGCCAATGAAATAAGAGACACCCCCTGCTTGCAAGTAGCTGCGACGATAACTTGATAAGCCGTTTTGCATCATCGAGACACCGATGCTGTCATGGGGGCGATGCCAACTAGTGCCGTTCATACCCATACCAACGGAGATCGAATTATCCGCTTCTGTAAAAGACATGGTTTCTGTCCGACCATCAGATGTGAAGGCGCGAGCATAAATACCCAAGTCCTTCGTTAAAGCTTGTTCGCCATGCATACCAATACCTGTTTTGATTTGCATGTTGTTGCGAACATTGTTGATCGCTTGGGTACCTTGACGGGTCGCAGGATTCTGATCGATGTAGCTCGTTGCATCTGAAAAACGGGCCAACATCATTTTGTTGCGATAAGCCAATACGCTCACTTTGCCGGGTAGGTCAGCAATATGGTGCTGACGCTCCACTTCAATCTGGTCGCCATAGCTATTGAAGATTTGCCAATTGAGATCACGACCGTTCGGAGATTTTGGAGTGAGCATACGTGAAGCGCGCAATACCCAATTGTCGATATACCACTCCCCCGCTAAACCAGAGCTATAGCCCCGCGCATCCGCTGCGTAGTCATAGGCGAGATAAGTCATATTGCCCCAGTTCATGAACTGCACTCGGGGATCCTTGGCGTAACGGCTGTCTTCAAAGATATCGAGCGTAGAGAACTGACCGCCCGTGAGCACAACACGATTGCCACTCACCGTCTGCGTAATTTGATTCGCCTCATTATCAAGAACGACTTTGTCGCCCTCTTGATTAATCGTATGACGGGCAAAGGCGCGGGCAGAATAAAACTTCGCTTGTGCTCCGGTAGCCTTACTACCCTCTCCGTTAGTAAAGCCACCTAGGCCTACCAAACCTGAAAAGGGCACGCCAGAAATCACCTCGGGATTGAAATACACATCCGTGTTGGGTGCAAGTCGTGCGCCCATAAATAAAGTACCTGACCAGGTATAACTCATCGACTTCTGAGCATTCAGACTGTTCGGGCCAGAGTATGAAGAGTTGAAATTGTTGTAACGCTGATTAACGTAAGTAGTTTGACCGTGAATATTGACCGGTAAGCCAAAGAGCGCTCCTTCAGTTGGCACGCCATCGATCGGGGCAGCAAAAGTGGCGATTTGGTCCGAACCCGATCCTGCTTTTTGGGCGAGCGCAGTCGTGCTAGCGAATGCAGCAAGCAAACTCAACAGGATTAAATAGGACTTGTGGATCATTCACAATTTCACAAAAAGTAGTCTCAACGGCAAATGGTTAATAACTCATAAAACTATTGGCCAGATGTATCAGGGTAATCAATAAGTCAAACTAGATTGGTGCGGCGTGAGACCGAAGCCGAGCGCAGGTACAAGCCAAATTATCCCCAAAATGGAGTAATTTACCTAGAATTTATGTCGATTTAGTGACGA
>CANGCM010000035.1 GCA_947452535.1 Burkholderiaceae bacterium
TTGGGATCTCCTGTGCGCCAATTAGCAATATCCCCTTTAACGGAAACCTGAAAAGCGCCCAAGACACAAATATCAATATGCCCGCCACGAATCATGGCAAATGAATCGGCATGATGAAAAATAGAAGCTCCCGGCAACATCGTTACCGGCTGCTTTCCAGCATTCACAATCTCACGATCAATTTGATCGCCCTGGGCTAATGGACCCATCCCCAATAAACCATTTTCACTGTGCAACAAGATCTCACGATCAGGCGGTAAGTAATTGGAGATTGTCATTGGCTGACCGATACCCAAGTTCACATGGGCTCCGTCAGGAATGTCCTGAACAATTCTTTGCGAAATTTCAGCGGTAGTGCGCTTACGAATAGTAGTCAGGTCAATCATGATTTGCCCTCCACCTTAACAATCCGTTTAACAAAAATGCCAGGAGTCACAATGACTTCTGGATCTAATTGACCCAACTCGACAGTTTGGTTTACCTGCGCAATAGTGCACCGAGCAGCGGTTGCCATGATAGGGGCAAAATTTCTGCCGGTACCGTGATACACCAAATTTCCCCAGCGATCGCCTTTATCAGCCTTGATCAATGCATAGTCAGCCTTAATTGCTTTTTCAAAAACATAATTAATGCCATCAATCGCACGACACTCTTTATCTTTCGCTAACTCAGTGCCAAATCCCGTTGGCGTAAAAAATCCACCAATCCCCGCCCCGCCTGCACGAATCCGTTCGGCCAAAGTGCCCTGTGGCACTAATTCAAGCTCGATTTTTCCTTGGCGATAAAGCTCATCAAATGCGCCCGACTCTGGCTGGCGCGGAAATGAACAAATTATCTTCTTGACTCGGCCACCATCAATCAATTTAGCAATCCCTACGCCTTTATTGCCAGCATTATTACTTACTATGGTTAAATTTTTTGCGCCCTGCTCCATGAGAGCATCCAATAGAAACACCGGTAAACCGGCATCCCCAAAACCAGATATCAAGATAGTTGAGTTATCGGCTATATCTCGCAAAGCCTCCATAACATTGGGCATTATTTTTTGAATCACTACAGATCTCCAGTTTTTACTATTTATTATTGTCTTTTGTTTTACACAAGAAAATCCCAAGGGAATCTTCGAATACTAACTTAATTTAATCTAGACACAGCTTCCCGAATGGCAGCGGATAGCTCTCCTGCTTTTTGCACGCGAGCCTCCAATATTGGCGCCGGGGTTGCTTGAGTCTTATCCGACCAAGCCGAACCCGGAAAGTAAGCGTCATCTTGATATCTTGGAATAATATGCCAGTGAATATGAGGCACCATATTTCCAAGGGTTGCAATATTCATCTTATCTGGTTGCATGACGTGGCGCACAGCCTCCTCAACTGCGAATACCAGGGACATGAGATGCTCACGCTCACCATAGGTCAAATCCGTCATCTCAGCGACATGGCGATTCCAGATCACCCGGCAAAAACCAGGAAGATCGGGGTCATTCACGAGAATAACTCTGCAGTCATCTCCACGCCAAATGAGTTGACCCTCTTCAGGGTTGAGCTCTTCTTTACAAAGTACACAGTTAGTCATTGGAAGAATGTAAACGAAAATAGCATCTAAGTCACCCTAGATCGCTCTAGAGCTTGTAATCGTTGCATCAGCCAATATCTTACTTAGACTTAGCAGCAGTGATTGTTACCAACTTAAATCCAGCCAGGATGAGCATTAACTGCATTAGAGCAACGCCAACAAATAAAAGCTGAGGTAAGCCAATATCCAGGAAGATTCCAAAGATCAGTGGGCTAAGGGCGGCGCCTAAATCAATCCCAGAATACACAATCCCATACACCCTGCCCGAGGAACGTGAAGGCGTTGCAGAGCGAATAATCAAATCACGGGATGGAGCGGCAATACCTAAACCAAGACCAATCATAGTGAAAGCGATCACAATCAACTCTACCGGGACTAAACCCGTTGCTATTGAAAGACCTAATATGATATTCAAGGTAAAGCAAATCGTAACAATGCGCTCAGGTACTTTTAGCTTAGCAGCAAGATAACCGCCCAATAACATTCCCCCAGCGCCACCCAAAGACATCAGTGTTAAGTAATAATTGCCGGAGCTCACAGCAATGTCGTAGATTTTGAATAATGCAGTCGGCGCAAAAGATTGCAAGCCAGTGGTTGCTGCCATACTTAAGAAAAGGAAGATCCAGCAGAGCCACACCATTGGTAGCTTTAAGAAGCCAAAAGTACTCATGGGTGCGCCGCCAGGATTGCTCGCCAGATGACTGGCCTCTGACTCCTCTCGCCTTGCCTTGACATCATCCAATAGGCTCGCCCGATTAAGCCAAAGAATGAGCAGAACCAGCACCTCCAGAGCTGCAGCGGAGATAAATGCCATTCTCCAATCCGCGATCGCTGCCACGGCCACCATGAATGCCGGAGCAGCAGCCCAACCAATATAGCCAGTTACCCCATGTAGGGAGTAAGCATAAGGCAAATTGGGTGGTGAAATTTTATGATTAATCAAAGTGTAGTCCACCGGATGGAATACACCATTTCCACAACCCGCAATAACTGCACCAATCACTAACATGAAGTAGCTATCACTTTGCGAGTAGAAAAGTGCTGCCAACGCAAGTAAGCCTGATCCCATTAAAAGGACGGGTCGAGCACCAATACGATCAACTAAAAAACCAGAGGCCGCTTGAACCATACAAGAGACCACAAAGAAGATGGTCATGAGTAAACCGAGCTCAGCATAATTAAAGCCGAACTCCGCCTTTAACCACGGAAACATGGGAGGCAAGATTAAGTGAAAGAAATGGGAGCTACCGTGAGCCAGGCTAATCAAAGCAATAACCCGGACATCACTGGCACGCCTCAGTTTGAGCGTATCAGTCATGTACGGAGTTTACTAGCACAGGAAAAATCCTGCTAATTTTGTCGCTACTTACTTATTAAAGCTAAATTCACCTTCTTTGTCGACATTCACAGAAACGGTGTCCTTGGGGCCAAACTTGCCTTCTAAGATCATCCTAGATACGGGGTTCTCGATATATTGCTGAATTGCTCGCTTTAGTGGTCTGGCTCCGAATACGGGATCAAACCCTACCTCCGCAATCTTATTTAGCGCAGCATCGCTCACTTCTAATTGCATTTCAATTTTCGCTAAGCGATCCGACAAGTGCTCGAGCAATATCTTCGCAATATTGGCGATATTTCTTTTATCCAAGCCATGGAACACCACAATCTCATCAATACGATTTAAAAACTCTGGGCGGAAGTGACTCTTTAACTCTTCAAATACTGCTTCTTTAATCTCTAACTGCTTCTTACCGACCATCGACTGAATAAGATGTGAACCGATATTGCTGGTCATCACAATCACTGTATTCTTAAAGTCTACAGTGCGGCCCTGACCATCCGTTAAGCGGCCATCATCCAATACTTGTAAAAGTACATTGAATACATCTGGATGTGCTTTTTCAATCTCATCAAACAAAATCACGCTATAGGGATGGCGTCGCACTTTTTCAGTTAAGTAACCACCTTCCTCGTAACCAACATAACCTGGAGGTGCGCCAATCAAACGAGCAACACTATGCTTCTCCATGAACTCGCTCATGTCGATCCGAATAAGATGATCTTCACCATCAAATAAGAAACCGGCTAAGGCTTTACAAAGCTCAGTTTTACCAACTCCCGTTGGCCCTAAGAATAAAAAAGAGCCATAAGGGCGATGCTCTTCTGCAAGTCCAGCGCGAGAGCGACGAATCGCATCAGACACCGCACGAATAGCTTCCTCTTGACCGACTACACGCTTATGCAATAACTCTTCCATCTTGAGTAACTTATCGCGCTCACCCTGCATCATCTTTGATACAGGAATACCGGTTGCGCGCGACACCACCTCAGCAATCTCTTCTGCGCCAACCTGGGTGCGCAAGAGCTTATTCTTAACGACACCGTCTTTACTGACTTTTGCTTCTGCGGCGGCGGCAGACTTCAGTTTTGCCTCAAGCTCAGGTAGCTTGCCATACTGCAATTCAGCAACTTCCTCCAGCTTGCCTTCACGTTGCAACTTCGCAATATCGGCGCGTGCTTTTTCGATTTCTTCTTTTATATGTGCAACCCCCAAGACAGCGCCTTTTTCTGCTTTCCAGATTTCTTCTAGATCAGCATACTCAGCACCTAAGCGCTTGATTTCATCTTCGATTAAACCTAAGCGTTTTTGCGAGGCCTCATCTTTTTCTCTCTTTACAGCTTCACGCTCAATCTTAAGTTGAATGAGACGACGCTCGAGCTTATCCATCACTTCCGGCTTGGAATCAATCTCCATTCGGATGCGGGAACCTGCTTCATCAATCAAATCAATTGCCTTGTCTGGCAAGAAACGATCCGTGATGTAGCGATGCGAGAGCTCTGCAGCAGCCACAATAGCAGGATCCGTAATTTCAATACCATGGTGCACCTCATAACGTTCTTGCAGGCCTCGCAAGATCGCAATCGTTGCTTCGACACTAGGCTCTTCCACCATCACTTTTTGGAAGCGACGCTCAAGTGCAGCATCTTTTTCAATGTACTTGCGATACTCATCTAAAGTGGTTGCACCAATACAATGCAACTCGCCTCGAGCCAATGCAGGCTTGAGCATATTGCCAGCATCCATTGCGCCATCGCCCTTACCAGCGCCCACCATCGTATGAATCTCATCGATAAAGATGATCGTTTGACCTTCGTCTTTAGCTACATCACTGAGAACTGCTTTGAGGCGCTCCTCAAATTCACCGCGGTACTTAGCACCAGCCAATAACAAAGCAATATCCAAAACGAGGACACGCTTATTTTTTAAGGTTTCAGGAACTTCACCGTTCACAATGCGCTGGGCCAAGCCTTCTACAATCGCGGTTTTACCTACCCCTGGCTCACCAATTAATACCGGATTATTTTTGCCACGACGCTGTAGGATCTGAATGGTGCGACGAATCTCATCATCACGACCAATCACCGGATCGAGCTTGCCCATACGAGCACGCTCAGTTAAATCAATGGTGTATTTCTTTAAGGCTTCACGTTGACCTTCAGCGTCTGCACTATTCACTGACTCTCCTCCGCGCACTAAATCAATAGCCGCCTCTAACGATTTGCGATTTAAACCATTCTCACGAGCAATCTTGCCGAGCGCCCCCTTGTCATCCGCCACGACCAGCAAGAACAACTCGCCAGCGATAAATTGGTCGTTACGCTTGTTAGCCTCTTTTTCACACAGGTTGAGCCAGTTACTTAAATCACGACCCACCTGAACTTCACCGCTAGTACCTTGAACTTCAGGAAGATTGCTGATGAGCTTCTCAACCCCTTTTTCAAGGCTGGATACATTGACACCGGCGCGAGTTAACAAACTCTTCGCACCGCCATCCGAATCACGCAACATCGCTAGCAATAGATGGGCTGGCTCAATATATTGATTGTCTTTTCCTATAGCGAGACTTTGTGCCTCACTGAGCGCTTCTTGAAATTTCGTAGTTAATTTATCTATTCTCATTTAGCAATCCCTATCCACCCTATCTATTCACTGCACTTTTACCTATAGAATATAGAGGCAATCTTGCTAATTTCAAGTGCGCTAGACCCCTTTTAAGCGAATTAATCTTTATTTTGACTTGGCTCGTTTACCTCCTAGAGTGTGCTGATGGCAGCTATTACGCTGGTATCACTAACCGCCTAGAACATCGCTTAGCTGCCCACAATTCAGGAGATGGTGCTCGCTATACAAGGGCTCGAAGACCCGTGATCCTCTTGGCGACACAAGCGCACCCTGATCGATCTGAGGCCTCTAAGGCTGAAGCAAGACTCAAGAAATTACCTAGAGCAGAAAAGCTAGGATTTTTTAAGACTTAAGGTAGCGAAAGATATCTACTCTTACTCTCTGCGACTCAAAGCAAGTACATGATGCTTGAAGCTTCCGGATAGCGCTTTTTTAAGGATCTTATAGATATCCAGATCGAACTCACCCTCTCCTGAGTCAGTCAACTCATAAAGCTCCTCCTCGTTAATCGCAGTCCCAAGATAGCGCCACTGATCGATTACATGCATATGGCCAGCCTCCTTAATAGCAATGGGGCCTTGATAAGGCCACACTTGGACTTTAAATAATTCCAAGGCAGTTTTAAGTTGGAGGTTATGCAGCTCGATAGACGACTCTCCAATACATGCTCCGCCGCATTGCTTCACTTGGTAACCAAAGCACGCCTTTCCCTCAATGCGCTTCTCGAGTCCCAGAAGTGCTTCGCATAGGCGATATTTTTTGGCGATCGCCTTGAGGTAAGAGTTTGCCTCTCTTTTGCTGTAGAACAATCCATAAAGGTTTTCTTGAATGCCAGGTGCCAAGTCACGATGACCCACAAGCTGAGGCGTTAAGACGCCAGCATCGGCTAATTCTAATTTCCAGGCACACAGGTCTTTAGAGCGACGAAGCTTAATATTCATGCTCGGCATACGCTCTTTGATTAACCGTGACTCCAAAATCAATGCACCCAATTCTCCACTAGTCTCAATCCAGTCAATGTCTCTTACTTGCAATGAGAGTTTCATCTCCTTTCGCAAAGTGAGAGCCCCCTGAAAATGACCCATCACTCTACTGCGCAAGGAAATACTCTTGCCGATGTACAACGGAATCTTATTCTCGCCATAAAAGATATAGCAGCCTGGTTTTTCAGGAATAGAGTCGACAAGCGCTTTATCAATATTAGGGGGCAAACTAGGATTACCAATCAGTCGATTGACGGCATCAAATAAGGCCTCACGACCAAACTTGAGTTCACATACACGCCAAAACTGTAAAAGCAAATCGGCATCACCCAGTGCACGATGCCGCGCGCTGATCTTGAGGCGATGGGCGCTAATGATATTGTCTAGATTGTGCCTGGCTTGCTCCGGGAAGAGTAATCGAGATAGCTTCACAGTACACAGCACCTTAGGCTTGAAATCGATGCCCACCCGCTTAAACGAGGCCTTCAAAAATCCATAATCAAATCGGGCATTGTGGGCTACAAAAATTTTTCCCTCTAGCTCGCGCGCAATTTCTGCGGCTAAGTTGCTAAAAGGTGGCTGCTTGCTGACCATCTCCGGCCGAATGCCAGTCAAACTTTGAATATTTTGCGGGATAAAGGCTTGGGGATTAATGAGGCTTTCCCAGATATCGACATGACCATGAATTAGTGATTTGATACCAATTTCAGTAATACGATCACGCTCAAAATGAGAGCCCGTTGTTTCAATATCAACAAAGGCTAAGGCAGGATATTCAGAGTTAGTCAAAGACATGTGATTGGCTAACGATAATCCCTATGGAATATTGTGGGGATTACAAAATAGCATTTTGCTAGACAACGGTGCACTTCTGGTTCAAGCGTAATCAGATTAAGAAAGATTCTTTATTCAGCCTTGTGCAGGTAGTCGCCAAAACTAAAAATGGAATTGGGTCCCAGCGCAACTTTTTCCACCTTCCTGAATGGTGACTTGATCACTCTTTGAACCTCGCCCTTAGACGGCTTATCAAGCTTAAATTCAGAATAAGCATGGGCTTGCCGTTCAGGAGCTGATTTAGCCTCACTAAAACGGGGTACGTAATCCTTGATCGCATCGGAAAGGTTGACATTGGCCATGCAGCTCAACATATAAGCCTCTAAGGACTGATAAAGCTCACTGGCAATATCACAGGCCTCAACCTTGCGCTTTTTAATGTAATTCATTGCCAGGACCACATCTTTAATTGTGACCATTCTAGGGTCTTGCAACAGCGTATAACCACCACGGCGACCCTTTGTACCCTTGACGATTCCCGCTGCACGTAAGGCGCTGAGCAACAACTCTATTCTGCTAATAGATAAATTTTGACGTTGCGCCAATTCCAAACCGGTTACCGGTTGAACACCATTTGAATGGGATGCAATGTCAACCAAAGTATTTAGGGCGGCTTTAACTGCTGTATTGATATTCATGGCAAATTTGAAGGATATGTTGAAATTGTTTAATTGGTATCAGTATCGGATTGAATGCATCTTTTTGCAG
This sequence comes from Burkholderiaceae bacterium, assembly GCA_947452535.1. Classification (GTDB taxonomy): domain Bacteria; phylum Pseudomonadota; class Gammaproteobacteria; order Burkholderiales; family Burkholderiaceae; genus Polynucleobacter. The sequence goes on from CANGCM010000035.1 coordinate 8,065, forward strand.
GGCTCTCACTCTTAACCCTTTTACATTTGTGGTTGTAAATTACGCTAGATAAGCCAGTGAAAGAATATTGCCTCAGCGTTCAACCCAAATAAGGCCTGAGCTGGGCAATAAGGTCTTTAAATTGCTCGCGACGAATGAACTGACCAAGCTCGACGCTTTGCCCCGTCTGCTCAATACAAAATACTTTGGCGTTCTCTTGTGGTTGAGGCAATCTAACCCAGCGGGTATTAAATTCAATTACCGTCTCTTTATAGGCAATAAACTTTCTGACTACCAAACTTGTACCATTAATCTCAATTGCTTCAAAATCTAAAGCATGTCTGCAATACACCAGAAAGCCGATTGTCACTGCGGCGATCTCGATTGCAGTAAAAATCAGGATTATTTTTACCCCAGCCAATAAAAAACCAGTAGCGACCATGGCCGATAAGCAAACCAAGGCAAGATAGAATTTAAGCAACTGACCGGGGCTTAGTGCGCAATTTCGCCTCATTTTCCAAGTTTTCATGGCAAATGATGGCGCCTAAATTTATTTACCGCTAGCTTTAGCGTTTTGAACCTTCGCAATCTGATCCGCACTGCGTTGCTGGAAGTCGACCATCGAATGATGACCCATCTGGTAGCAAGGGCAGTACTTGCCTAAAATCCAACGCGCAAGCTTGACCCGTAATTTTTGCATCATATTTACTCTCCTATCAACCCTATCTAATTTAGCTTAAAAGTTAGATTTCTGCTGAACCTAGGTCTTTTTTCTGCTCAGCAAACTATCTCTAAATCCTTTAAATTAAAAGGATGACAAAGACTTCTCCAACAGCATTTTGGGTTCCCCTATTTCCCCTAGGAACTATCTTATTCCCTGGCGGATTGATTGCACTCAAAATTTTTGAAGCACGCTACCTAGATATGATGAAGCGCTGTCTTCGCGAGAGCACACCCTTTGGTGTCGTCAGTATTCTAGATAACAAAGCAAATGACGCAAATGCCACTCCCACCAACCATCTTTCTAGCATTGGCACACTAGCCACCCTGGAGGAGTTTGATGCGATTCAGCCAGCCCTCTATATGACTAAGTCTTATGGAACGCAAAGATTCAGGATTCTGGAGATTAAACAGGAGTCTGACGGCTTATGGATGGGTCAGGTTGAATTAATGGATGCTGACCCTGAAATTCCATTGGCGAAAGAGCATCAAAAGGCAGCTGTCATGCTCGATGAAATCATTTCCATCATCACCAGTGAGGGTCTTTTGGGTAATGAGGCCATCAAAATCCCAGAGAATCGGGATGATTGCGGATGGGTTTCTAATCGCTTAGCTGAACTCATGCCCATCTCTCTCGCACAAAAGAATCACTTACTCGCTCAAGTCAATCCTAGAATTCGACTGGATTTGATATCAGAGATCATTGAAGAAGATGATGGCTTACGCGAGATCATGGTTCATTAGAGATGATTTTTGATGATCTCATCCGACGATCTATTCGTGAGATGGTAGGCGGAGGCGGCCCACCAGTCGCCTTCTTGACCCCAGTCGGAGACAGGGGCCTCTTTGGTCCAGAGTCAATTGCCTGGAAAGTACATGCCGATTTTATTTCCATGATGATTGGTGGAATAAGCTCACTCATCCTGCAAGCCCTTCATCCGCAAGCATTGGCTGGCGTATGGGACCATTCTAGTTTCAGAGAGGACCTGAAGGGAAGATTAGGAAGAACCGCATTTTTTATCGCCGCAACAACCTACGGCTCAAAAGAAATGGCAGATGGCGTGATTTATCGCGTTAATCATATTCATCAGAAAGTAACTGGTCTTGACGAGTTTAATCAGCCCTATAGAGCAGACGATCCCAATTTACTGGCATGGGTTCACCTGACAGAAGCTCGAAGTTTTATGCACTCTTACGAATCTTATAGAAGTGAAGTTCTCAGCAGAACTCAAAAAGATCAGTATTTCTTAGAGATGAAAATGCTCGGAGAAAGATTAGGGGCCTTGGATTTACCCGACTCTTATGCCGAAACTGATTTAGCCATTCAGAACTACATTCCTCAATTGCATTACGGAGATAGGGCTAAAAGCATCATCTCCCTACTGGAAAATTTTCCCAGCAGTCTGCTCGCCAGACCATTCGTAAAAATGATTACCAATGCAGGCTTTCTGAACCTACCCAATTGGGCATATCCCATAATTCAGCGACCTCAACCGAGTCGTCTAGAGCGTCTGGCTATGAGTTCAACTATCCAGCTCATGGCGATACCGATCAGAGAAGCACTCAAGGATGGCGTAGCTGCCCACTCCCGCCGAAGAGTCTATGGATCAAATCAATGAAGGAATTGAAAGGCTTAAGATTCAGGATTAATATTTTTTAGTTCAAGACTTGGATCAGACGATGGACTTGTTTTTGAAATGAGGGGCGGCGCACTCATTTTCTCGCCATCCCATATCTGGCCACACCAGCACTCGCCCGCATCATTGATGATGCAGACACCCGAACCACAACAACGTTTATCTGGAGTTTTCATAATTTACCCACTCAATACTGAACCATTCATAATGAAGTCTATTCTAGAGTTTTTAAGGCAACAGCGTACTCGCCCCTAGCACTGCCAAATTGTTATGCAAAACCCCTTGCTTGATCATCCAAACCCCTTTGAGCCCATCGTCATATTGGCCAAAGATGGTCAAGCCGACTATTTCAGTAGCTTTTACGATCTTGCTGAGTGCCATCATTTATTTGAGAACCTACTGCACTCTGTCTCATGGGAATCTGATCGTATTCAGATGTTTGGAAAGCTCATTACTACCAGCAGAAAAGTCGCCTGGTTCGGTGATCCCGAATGCCTGTACACCTATTCTGGAGTTCAAAAATCGCCTCAAGGCTGGACCCAAGAGTTACTGCAAATAAAGCACAAACTTGAAGAGGCATTTGGTCACACCTATAACTCTTGTTTGCTCAATCTGTACCATACCGGTAAAGAAGGTATGGGCTGGCATAGTGATGATGAGAAAGAGTTGGATAGTGACACTCCTATCGCATCCCTCAGTTTTGGCGCTCAGCGTAAGTTTGCCTTTCGCCATAAGCAGGACAAAACTACCTCCTCGCTCATTCTTGAAAATGGGAGCCTACTGATCATGCACCCGCCTATTCAAGAGCACTGGCATCACGCCCTACTTAGAACGCAGACCATCATCGGCCCTCGGATCAATTTGACCTTTCGGAAAATACGCCTCAAGCAATGAATCCCAATACGTGCGGTACGCACAATACACAGATAAAAAAGGTAGCTGTTATTGGTGCAGGTATCGCAGGTCTGTCCTGCGCAGGCCACTTGCAATCACTTGGTGTATCTGTTGATATCTTTGAAAAGAGTCGCGGTCCTAGTGGGCGTATGAGCACACGTCGAACCCCAGAATGGTCTGTGGATCATGGCGCCCAATATTTCACTGCAAGAGATCCCCGCTTTAGGCAAGAGGTAAAGCAATGGGTAAAAAATGGTGTTGCAGCTATTTGGAATCCCAGGCTGAGAGTGTATGAAGCCGGACTATGGAGTGAATGTCATTCACAAGAAACCCGTTATGTTGGCACTCCCAATATGAATTCACCTGGTAAATTTCTAGCTGAAGATCTATCCATTCAATATGAGAAAACAATTTCTCAATTAGAGCGCAGAGGTAGTCAGTGGTCTCTTCAGTGTAATGAGATCGGTAAGATTTCAGCGCTATACGATTTTGTCGTATTAGCCATACCTGCCCCTCAGGCAAGCGACTTACTAAAGAGCCTTAATACTCGAGCTTCTGACATCACTGACTCAGCCCAGATGAAAGCCTGCTGGACGATGATGGGGTACTTTCCAAACCAAGCGACTACCAATTTTGATGCGGCATTTATCAATCAAGAAATCATTAGCTGGATTTGTCAGAACGGGTCCAAGTCTCTGCGTCGAGGAAGACCAATGTGGACTATTCATGGCAACCCTAGCTGGAGTCAAGAAAACGTTGAGCTAAGCAAGGAAGCTGCCCAATCCCAGATGATGGAATGTCTTGCAAGTATAGGTTTTGATTGCCAAGATGCTGAAATCACTATGCACCGCTGGCGCTACGCTAGTGGCGCGCTAGAACACCCGATCAATTTCCACTTACTTCCCGATATCAATCTAGGACTCTGCGGAGACTGGCTTCATGGCGGGAGAGTCGAAGGGGGTTACTTAAGTGGCCTTCAATTGGCAGAAGCAATCATCGGGCCCAAAGAAAACTGAACCCTACTAAGAATTGATCCACTTAGTCATTGCAGCATCATCTGTCACACGCGCATCGACCCATCTAGAGCCCTCTGGGGTTTCTTCTTTTTTCCAGAATGGAGCCGCTGTTTTCAGAAAGTCCATGATGAACTCACAAGCAGCAAATGCCTCGCCTCGGTGAGCACTAGTTACGGCAACCAAAACAATCTGGTCTTCAGGTAGCAATGGACCCACACGATGAATCACTAAGGTTTTATAAAGATCCCAGCGACTCTTAGCTTGCGCAATGATCTCTTCTAAAGCTTTCTCAGTCATACCGGGATAGTGCTCTAGAGTCATCCCCTTTACTTGACTGCCATCATTCATATCACGAACAGTGCCCACGAAACTCACTACTGCACCTACGCGTGGATCAGCTTTGCGAAGTGCTTTGATTTCAGTGGTTAAATCAAAATCTGCTTCTTGAATGCGAATGGAATCACTATGCATCTTAGCCGCCCGTGACTGGTGGGAAGAAAGCTACTTCAGCACCTTCTTCCAAAGGAGTAGTATCTTTAACCATCTCCTGATTGAGTGCGCAACGAATCACCTTGTCGCTCGCTAATACCTCAGTCCAAGGCTTACCCCGTGCAATGAGATGAACCCTTAAGTCGGCGATCGTTTTTACATCCGATGGAGTGGTGATACCCTCCCCAGAAATTCCTAATCCCTCTCTTAATGATGCAAAGAATCGAAGTTCAAGTTTCATAAGAGGATCGTATTCTGATTTACTTGGAATTACTGAGTTTAACTTAGCCAAGCAAGGCGTTAAATGGAATGTAATTGACCATATCACCCGATTGAACAGCTTGGTTAGGGGGGCAATCTACCAAGCCGTCCCCCCAAGAGGCGCTGGTAAGCACGCCAGAGCTTTGATTTGGGAATAAATCTAAACCGCCTTGAGCATTGATCTTCACGCGGAGAAATTCATTGCGGCGATCCGCTTTGAGCCAGTCAAAATCAGCCCGCATGGGATAGGATTGTGGCGAGCACGCATCGCGCCCCTGCAGCTTGAGAATAAATGGCCTGACAAATAGTAAGAAGGTGACAAAGCTAGAGACAGGGTTACCAGGCAAACCAATAAACCACGCCTCTGCTTCAGCCCCACCAGTCTTTAAGTTATCAGACTTGCGCACAGCGCCAAATGCCAAAGGCTTGCCTGGTTTAATCGCAATCTGCCAAAGGTCCAATCTACCTTCAGCCGTAACTGCAGGCTTAATATGATCTTCCTCGCCCACAGATACACCGCCAGAGGTAATGATGAGGTCGTGGTCTCTGCTAGCGTTACGCAAAGTCTCTCTTGTCGCTTGGAGATTATCAGGAACAATCCCAAAATCAGTGGCATCACAACCCAAAGATTTTAGGCAGGCCAATAAGGTATCTCGATTGGAGTTATAAATCCCGCCGGGTTTCAGTGGCTCACCTGGCAGGGATAGCTCATCCCCAGTAAAGAATGCGGCAACTTTTACTCTGCGCTTCACGTGTAGATGCGTTAGGCCAGCAGAAGCAGCAACGCCTAACTCTTGTGGGCGCAAAAAAGTGCCTGCTACTAGTGCAGTTTCGCCAGCTGTCAGATCTTCACCTCTTCTGCGAACCCACTGCCCGGAGATAGGTGCAGTATTCACCTGCACCTGATCAGTTGAACCTTCAGGGATGGCGCAATCCTCTTGCATGACAACCGCATCTGCGCCTGGAGGAATTGGGGCACCGGTAAATATTCTGGCTGCAGTGCCTGGCTCAAGTTGCGTACCAACAGAACCCGCTGGAATCCGCTGCGCAATCTTCAGAATGCTTCCTAAATTTTGGGTATCAGCAGTACGGACTGCATAACCATCCATCGAAGTGTTATCGAGTGGCGGCACATCTACCAAGCTATTGACGTTTTGGGCAAGTACTCGACCCAATGCAGCCTGAGTAGGAAGACTCTCACTCTCAACGACGGATTTGGCATGTGATAGCAGGTGATCTAAAGCCTGCTGAGCAGTCAACATCGGAGGCCTAGTCATAGTGCTTTATGTACTTTTTTAGTTGAGATGGGTAGTAATGAAGTGTTTGACTTGATTAACATCGGCATCCATATTTTCAACACGCTGCGGCAATGACTTAATATCTTTAAATGCTGCCGGACACTCCGCGGGACGACCTAAGGCCACCTCAATCGTTTCTTCAAACTTAATCGGCAATGCAGTCTCAAGCACCAACATGGGGATCCCTGCCTGTAAATGTTCGCGTGCTACCTTCACACCGTCTGCAGTGTGAGGGTCAATCATCACGCTATAGCGTTGATCCACATCACGAATCGTATCTATACGATTTTGATGGGTACTACGGCCAGACTGAAAGCCGTATTTGCCAATTTCTGTGAAGATGGATTCTTTAGAAATATCAAATCCACCGACTTCATCCACCTGTTTAAACATGTCGGCAGTAGCTTGACCATCTTGACCCTTGAGATCAAAGACAAAACGCTCAAAGTTACTGGCTTTAGAGATGTCCATGGAAGGACTGGAGGTATGCAAAGTCTCAGCAGATTTCCGCGCACGGTACACGCCGGTGCGGAAGAACTCATCGAGAACGTCATTCTCATTAGTTGCAGCAATCAAATGTGCGATCGGTAGACCCATCATACGGGCAATATGACCAGCACAAATATTGCCAAA
>CANGCM010000036.1 GCA_947452535.1 Burkholderiaceae bacterium
ACCTACATCATCGATTACCCAATCGAAGTGAGCCCTCTTGCCCGCGAATCCGATACACACCCCGGCATTACCGAGCGCTTTGAATTGTTCATTACCGGTCGCGAGATTGCTAACGGCTTCTCTGAGTTGAACGATGCTGAAGATCAAGCCAATCGCTTCCGTAAGCAGGTGGAGCAAAAAGAAGCTGGTGATGAAGAGGCCATGTACTTTGATCATGACTTCATTCGCGCCCTAGAGTACGGCATGCCCCCAACTGGTGGTTGCGGTATCGGCATTGATCGCCTGGTGATGCTACTGACAGATGCGCCGAATATTCGTGATGTTATTCTCTTCCCGCATTTACGTCGCGAAGAAGAATAGCTACCTTTACTCTAGTAATATAAAAAGTCGCAGATCATTTCATCTTGCGGCTTTTTATTTACTAATAAATCCAAGGAACAAATTTCTTCACTTGTCGGCAATATTCAGAATAAGCTGGGAATTTTTCTTTAAGCCAACGTTCTTCACGCCTAGTCTTCAATTCGAAAAAAATAAATAGCGCTACTACATAGGTCAGCACTAATGCGTGGGGATAAATCAATACCCACCCGCATGCCACTGTAAGAACCCCGGAATACATGGGGTGGCGAACAAAATGATAAAGCCCTATTTGCACTAGCTGCGCATCGTCTTTAGGACAAGGTAAAGGAGTGAGATTTTTTCCCAAGTTCAAGGCTGCAATCAAAGTTAACAATAAACCTAGAACACCAATAATCGCTCCCAGCACCTGTAAATACGGCCACCATGGGGCCATTGATTGAGGAATCAATAAAAATCCCCGAGGGCCAAAAAGAATCATTCCAATCAAGAGTGCTTGGACTAGAACGTATTCAAGGCCGCGTTGCTTAAGCATTAATGAGAGGCTTTTCTAAATAAGGTGAAGAGTAGGATGGCAAGAAAGATAGTGAACCAGAGTAAAGACCACTCAGGAACCTGCAAACCCAAAATAGCCGGTAGCTTTGCAGAGCATAAGCCATCCGCTTTAAGTAACCAAGGCAAGCCCTCGACCAACTGAAATTGATTAATCCAAGTTTCTAGGGGATCAATGCCGCAGGAGGTCTCTGGATGGGAGAGTAACCAGACTTGGCGTCCAGCAATCGAGCAACCATAGGCGGCTGAAAACGTAGCTAGTAGGTGAAAAGGTTTCCTGAGGAGAGTGAAGCTAGCCGCTAAAAAACAAAAGGTGGTGATACCCAGATATCCCACCCTCTGCAATATACACAAAGGGCAAGGCAGAAAGCTCACGCCCTGATAACCAAACTGCTGCAGCATTACGGCAGATACAACCAAACCTAGACTGAGAAGCGAGAGATAGAGGTATTTGGCTGGGTCCACCTCTTCATCATAGCGAATCCCCAAATGGGTAAAATAAATTAGTCTTTATTACCAAAAGTTTCTTCAATATGAGAAGTTATTCCTAGTTTCAGCATCCTTGAGCTCTCAAACCGCCCAAGAATGAGGATAATCAGTTTTTTGCATAACTTATTAAGCATCCCACATGGCCGCATATAACACCGAAACCGTACTGACTGTTCAGCACTGGAACGACACTCTCTTTAGCTTTACAACCACCCGCAATAAAGGCCTGCGTTTTCGTAGCGGCCATTTCTTGATGATTGGACTGGAAGTTGAAGGCAAACCGCTTGTTCGAGCATATAGCGTTGCTAGCCCCAACTATGAAGAGCATTTAGAGTTCTTGAGCATTAAAGTTCAAGATGGCCCCCTGACCTCACGTCTCCAAAAAATTCAGGTGGGTGATCCCATTTTGGTGAGTGAGAAATCGGTTGGCACCTTAGTGATTGATGATTTAAATCCAGGTAAGCATCTCTACCTGTTTAGCACTGGCACAGGACTAGCACCATTCATGAGCATCATTCGTGACCCGGATACTTATGAGAAGTTTGAAAAGGTTATCCTGGTTCACGGCGTACGTTTAGTGAGCGAATTGGCTTATGCGGATTACATCAAGAATGAACTCACTCAAGATGAGTACATTGGCGAGATCATTCGTGAAAAGCTAATCTACTACCCGACAGTCACTCGTGAGGCATTCAAGCAAACAGGCCGTCTCACTACTGCGATTGAATCTGGTCAACTCTTTAAAGATATTGGCCTACCCCCACTGGATCCAGCAGTAGACCGCGCCATGATTTGCGGAAGCCCGTCGATGCTCAAGGAAACTGCAGAGATGTTGGATGCCAAAGGTCTCAAAGTATCACCAAGCCTCGGTCAATTGGGTGACTACGTCTTTGAGCGTGCATTCGTAGAAAAGTAACTGAACTTATATATCCAAAAGTAATTTAGATATCTCTTTATAGTCCTTGTAGATATATAGATCCCTTGGTACATTGTCTTTAACGAGATATTTACCAAGGAATTCAGATGTCCCCTGTACGCGAGCACTACAACCCGATCATCACGAAGCTGTTACGTGAACATGACCGTTTGCCACACGAGAATATAGCTGAACGTAAGAGCTTCCAACGTCAAATTCTGTTTCTGATGAACGCCATCAAACTCGACGAGTGCGAGCAAAACTTCGCTTAGTGAGAGAAGTCGATTACTACTGACTAAGTCATCCAAAGAAAAAAGCCACCCCGAAAGGTGGCTCAAAATAAGACTTTGGAGGTACTACAAAAGAATGAACAACAAATTCATCTTATTCCTTTAGAAATTATCTATGAAATAGTGCCGCCCTCTTAATGTGCGATATCGCATCATATTGGTGCAAGCTAAACTGATTAGTGATTTTCTTTGGCGTGATTAATAGAGTATTTCGGGATCTCAATGACTAAATCCTCACGAGCCACAATCGCTTGGCAAGACAAACGAGATTGGGGATTGAGCCCCCAAGCTCGATCCAGTAAGTCCTCTTCATTTTCATCGGGCTCATTCAGGCTCTGGTAGCCCTCTTTCACAATCACGTGACAAGTAGTGCAGGCACAGACCATATCGCAAGCATGCTCAATGGGGATATTGTTTTCTAGCAAGGCTTCACAAATAGAAGTTCCAGGGGCAACTTCAACTACAGCGCCCTCTGGGCAATATTCACTATGAGGTAAAACAACGATCTGAGTCATGATTAATTTCTATTAAATGGATATTTCTATTGATGTCTTTTAAATTTCAGCGACATTCTTGCCGGCTAACGCCCGTTTAATACTCGCATTCATGCGCATTTGAGCAAAATCATCGGTAGCCTTGGCGGCATGATCTACTGCTTTTCTTAAAACAGCACTATCGGTTTCTTCTTTGAGGGCTTTTAGTAAGATAGCCATCTCTTGATCAACAGCGGATTGCTCCTGCTCATTCAATAGATCACGATCAGAATCTAAGGCAGTGTGCACAGCATCTAATAAGCGCTGCGCATTGACTTGCTCTTCACGCAGAGATCTTGCTAGTAAATCTATCTTGGCAGAGGCAAAGCCATCTTTCAGCATGCGAGCAATCTCAGCATCGGTCAAGCCGTAAGATGGCTTGATATCAATCGAAGCTTGGACACCTGAGCCCTGCTCCATTGCGCTGACTGAAAGTAAGCCATCCGCGTCAACCTGAAATGTCACTCGAATACGAGCTGCTCCAGCGGCCATTGCCGGAATACCGCGTAACTCAAACTTACCTAAAGAACGACAGTCTTGTGCAAGCTCACGCTCACCCTGAACCACCTGAATTGCCAGTGCTGTTTGACCATCTTTAAAGGTCGTGAAATCTTGTGCACGAGCTACTGGAATGGGCGTATTACGGGGAATAATTTTTTCTACTAGACCGCCCATAGTTTCAATACCAAGAGATAAAGGAATGACATCGAGCAATAGCCACTCATCATTTTTACTTTGGTTGCCGGCGAGCAGGTCCGCTTGCATTGCAGCGCCCAATGCCACCACCTGATCTGGGTTGAGATTATTTAAGGGCTGGGTACCAAAGAGTTCGCCCACTGAACGTTGTACCAGAGGCATGCGGGTTGCTCCGCCCACCATCACTACACCCTTTACCTCATCCGTCTTTAGGCTGGCATCACGCAAAGCCTTCTTCACTGCTACCAGTGTTTTATTAATCAGGTGCTGGGTGATCTCAAAGAACTGCGCTTGACTGACACCTACATTAACAACGGTACCGTCGGTAAGGGTTTCATGAACACGCGCCAAGGGGTTATGGCTTAACTGCTCCTTGGCATGTTTACAGGAGAGCAATAGCTTGCGATGATCTTGAATCGAGAGTGGCGGAAGCTTGGCTTGCTCAATCACCCAACAATAGAGTCGATGATCAAAGTCATCACCGCCCAAAGCAGAATCACCGCCAGTAGAGAGGACCTCAAACACCCCTCTACTCATTTTCAAAATAGAAATATCAAAGGTACCGCCACCGAGATCGTAAACTGCGTAGATACCTTCAGAAGCATTATCTAAGCCATAGGCAATAGCAGCAGCAGTTGGCTCATTGAGTAAGCGTAAGACTTCTATGCCGGCTAATTTCGCAGCATCTTTAGTCGCTTGACGCTGAGCATCATCAAAATAGGCTGGTACTGTGATGACGGCTCCAACGATATCGTCATTCACTGAATCTTCTGCTAGCTGACGTAAGCGCGCTAAAATTTCTGCAGAAACTTCAATCGGGCTCTTATCACCAGCAATCGTTCGGAGCTTCAACATACCAGGCTCATCAACAAAGTCATATGGTGCATTCTCAAGATGCTCTACATCAGCAACCCCGCGACCCATAAAGCGCTTTACAGAAACAATCGTATTTTTCGGATCAGAGACAATGCTTTCGATGGCTTCAAAGCCAGCTTGAGTTCTACCATTAGCTAAATAGCGTACAACGGAAGGCAATAACTCGCGGCCCTCAGAATCTGGGAGCACCTTGGGTAAGGCATCTCGCACAATCGCTACCAAAGAGTTGGTAGTACCTAGGTCAATACCGACAGCAATCCTTCGCTGATGGGGAGCAAGCGATTTACCGGGTTCTGAAATTTGTAATAAGGCCATGGGGAATAAAGTGTAAAGCTATACCAAAGCGGAGATAGCATCATCTAGCTCAAGCGCAAACTTATCAATGAAAAGGAGACCCCTGAGCAACTCAGCAGCACGATCGTAATTCTTTGCACCATCTACAGCCTGTGCGATTTCTTTCAAGACGTCATTCTTAGAGTGACTCACCTCTTCGGCTAAGCTCTCTAGCGCAGCCAGATCTTCTTCACGCTCTTCGAGACTTTCTCTCCACTCCATCTGCTTCATCAGGAAGGCAGCCGGCATGGCTGTATTAGTTTCTAGACGTGCATCCACTCCGTGCAGCCGGCAGAGATATAGCCCGCGCTGAATGGGATTCTTAAGAGTTTGGAATGCGGTATTTGCCAGCGTAGCCATTTGCATCGCCAGCCTTTGCTCTGTATCGCTACCCCGTGCATGACGGTCAGGATGCACTTCTTTTTGGATTGCTAAGTAAGCCTGATCCAAAGCCGACAAATCAAGACTGAATTGCTGCTCTAAACCAAAAAAACGAAAGTAATCGTCAGACGCGGAAAGATTCGCCACAACCACATTCATCTTTTACATTCGGGTTCTGAAACTTAAAACCCTCATTTAAACCTTCGCGTACAAAATCTAATTCGGTGCCATCTAAATAAGCCAAGCTCTTTGGGTCGACAAATACTTTAATCCCATTGGACTCAAACATCGTGTCTTCTGGCGCAGACTCATCAACATATTCCAGCTCATATGCCAGACCTGAGCAACCTGTAGTGCGAACACCCAAGCGCAAGCCGCAACCCTTGCCGCGCTTGTCTAAATTGCGCTGTACGTGTTTCGCTGCTTTATCGGTTAAGGTAATTGCCATGATGAAAGTCTCTTTATCTTTACTTAGCCGGATGCTTGTCTTTGTAATCCGCTACTGCTGCCTTAATAGCATCCTCTGCCAAGATTGAGCAGTGAATCTTTACCGGAGGTAATGCCAACTCTTCAGCAATTAAAGAGTTCTTAATCTCTAAAGCTTGGTCTAAGGTTTTACCTTTAACCCACTCAGTGACCAAAGAAGAAGAAGCGATTGCAGAGCCACAGCCGTAGGTCTTGAACTTCGCATCTTCAATGACGCCTTGATCGTTCACGCGGATCTGTAATTTCATGACGTCGCCGCAGGCAGGCGCGCCTACCATACCGGTACCCACTTGATCATCACCCTTTTCAAAAGAGCCCACGTTGCGGGGGTTTTCATAATGATCGATTACTTTGTCGCTATATGCCATGATATTTCCTCGTAATTTCTTTTATCTTTAATCTTGCTTTAAATCATTCCAATGCTGCTTCGTGATCTGCTTAATGAGCAGCCCACTGGATGGAACTGATGTCAATACCATCCTTAAACATTTCCCATAATGGTGAAAGCTCGCGCAGCTTTGCAATCTTCTCTTTCACTAACTTGATAGTGAAATCTACTTCTTCTTCAGTCGTAAACCGGCCCAGAGTAAAGCGAATGGAGCTATGAGCCAATTCATCATTACGGCCGAGAGCACGTAATACATAAGACGGCTCCAATGAGGCTGAAGTACATGCGGAACCAGAGGAGATAGCCAAATCTTTTAAGGCCATCAACATTGACTCGCCTTCAACATAGTTAAAGCTGATGTTGAGGTTATGAGGAACTCGGTGATCCATGTCGCCATTGACATAAACCTCTTCAATATCTTTCAAGCCAGCTAGCAAGCGATCGCGTAAGGCCCGAATGCGCGCATTCTCTTCGACCATCTCAACACGAGCAATACGGAAGGCTTCGCCCATACCTACGATTTGATGAACTGCCAAGGTGCCAGAACGCATACCGCGCTCATGACCACCACCATGAATCTGTGCCTCGATACGGATGCGGGGTTTACGACGAACAAATAAAGCGCCAATACCTTTGGGTCCGTAAGTCTTGTGGGCGGAAAAACTCATTAAATCTACTTTTGTTTTTTCTAGGTCAATTTCTACTTTGCCAGTCGCTTGCGCCGCATCAACGTGCAAAATCACACCGCGTGAACGACATAGCTCACCAATAGCAGGGATATCTTGCACAACACCAATCTCATTATTGACATACATCACCGATACCAAGATCGTTCCTGGCTTCATTGCTGCTTCTAATTGAGCAAAATCAATTAGGCCGTCTGGTAATACATCTAAATAGGTGATTTCAAAACCTTCACGCTCTAATTCACGGCAAGTATCTAAAGTTGCCTTGTGTTCAGTTTTGACAGTAATAATGTGATTGCCGCGCTCTTTGTAGAAATGCGCAGCTCCCTTGATTGCCAAATTAATACTTTCGGTTGCGCCGCTGGTGAACACAATTTCTCTTGGATCAGCATGCACCAACTGGGCTACTTCTGAACGCGCCCACTCAACCGCTTCTTCTGCAGCCCAGCCGTAGGCATGACTGCGTGATGCGGCATTACCAAACTGCTCGCGCAAGTAAGGCAGCATCTTATCTACTACGCGCGGATCAATTGGCGTTGTAGATGAGTAGTCCATATACACCGGGAAGTGCTTAGGACTAAACATGGGAATGGGTTGACGAGGAATGTCTTTTGGTGCGTTCATGTTTTACTTTACGATTAATTGGCTGAGTACTAAAGTGCTTGGATTAGCCTTGCTTAGCCAGGTTAAATACGGAATTTATAAGAGGTCGCTTAGGGGCGGCTTCTTTTGTTTTTGCGACTGACGATGCCGGCTTTTCAGCCCTAACACTTTCAATCTTCATTTTCTTGGGACGCAAATCTTGCAATATGATTCCGCGTCCTTCCTGTTGATGAACCAGATCTCGAAGCGAAACCGAGCTGAGATACTCCACCATTTTTGAATTCAGGTTCGACCACAGATCATGAGTCATACAGCGGCCGTAGTTTTCTTCATCACTATGGCAATTGCCTTTGCCACCACATTGGGTGGCATCCAATGGTTCATCTACGGCCACAATGATGTCAGCTACGCTAATCTCATCGGATTTACGTGCGAGGGTGTATCCACCGCCAGGGCCGCGAGTGCTCTCAACGATATTAAAACGGCGTAATTTGCCGAACAGTTGCTCTAAATAGGACAGGGAAATCTTCTGTCTTTGGCTAATTCCAGCCAAAGTTACAGGCCCGTGCGTTTCACGCAGGGCTAAATCGATCATTGCGGTTACTGCAAAACGGCCTTTAGTTGTAAGTCTCATATGTCACCTTGGTAATGGATTGTTATGGACAGCTAACAGTCGGGCGGGTAATACCCGACCATTCCACTCAACTTTACCATATACCCCACTAATTTGCTCAGGAATTAACCCCAAAGACTAAATGGCATCCCGAGAGCGAGCCCCGAAGGCCATTTCCTTGACTTTAGTGAGGCGGTCACGGGTTGCAGCTGCCTTTTCGAACTCCAGATTCTTGGCTTCTGAGTTCATTTGCTTCTCCAAGCGCTTGATTTCGCCTGCCAGGTCCTTCTCGCTCATATCCTCATAGCGCGCCCGCTCCTGCTCCACCTGCATCTCAGAGCGCTTCTCTTTGACGTCGTAAACCCCATCAATAATGTCTTTAATCCGCTTTTGAACGCCACGGGGTTCAATGCCGTTTGCCTTATTAAAGGCAATTTGTTTGTTGCGACGACGCTCGGTCTCCCCCATCGCCCGCTTCATAGAATCGGTAATTCGATCGGCATACAAAATCGCCTTGCCTTTGATATTTCGAGCGGCCCTACCAATTGTCTGAATCAAGCTACGTTCAGAGCGCAAGAAGCCTTCTTTGTCAGCGTCCAAGATGGCGACTAGTGAGACTTCAGGAATATCTAATCCCTCACGTAACAAATTAATACCTACTAAGACATCAAAGACACCCAAGCGTAGATCCCGCAGAATTTCAACGCGCTCAACCGTATCAATATCCGAGTGCACATAGCGCACCTTCACGCCGTTATCGGATAAGTAGTCGGTCAGTTGCTCCGCCATTCGTTTTGTGAGCACCGTCACTAGTACCCGCTCATGCACTTTGACCCGCTCATGAATCTGCCCAAGTAGATCATCCACTTGCGAACTTGCTGGTAATACTTCAATTTCTGGATCAACCAATCCTGTCGGTCTAGCAACTTGCTCGACCACTTGTCCGGTATGCGTATTTTCATAATCCGCAGGTGTTGCTGAAACAAATACGGTTTGACGCATCTTGGTTTCAAACTCAGTAAATTTAAGCGGTCGGTTATCCATTGCGGAAGGCAAACGGAAGCCAAATTCTACTAATGTATGTTTACGAGATTTGTCGCCGTTATACATGGCATTGAGCTGGCCAATGAGGACATGACTCTCATCTAAAAACATCAATGCGTCATTCGGTAGATAGTCTACCAAGGTCGGCGGGGCCTCGCCGGGCATAGCGCCAGAGAGATGACGAGAATAGTTCTCGATACCTTTACAGAATCCGAGTTCGTTGAGCATTTCCAAATCGAAGCGAGTGCGCTGCTCTAAGCGTTGTGCCTCCACTAGCTTGCCACCCTTAACAAATTCGTCGAGGCGCGAACGCAGCTCAAGCTTAATTGTTTCAATGGCTTTGAGCACCGTGTCACGCGGGGTGACATAGTGGGAACTTGGATAAACTGTAAAGCGAGGAATCTTTTGACGAATTCTTCCAGTCAGCGGATCAAAAAATTGCAGGCTCTCAATCGCATCGTCAAATAATTCGGCACGGACTGCTAATTCATTATGCTCGGCCGGAAAAATATCAATCGTGTCACCGCGTACACGAAATACGCCACGCTTAAAATCGGTTTCATTACGGTCGTACTGCATCGCAATGAGGCGCATCAAAATATCGCGCTGGCTCATCTTGTCACCGGGACGCAAAGTCATCACCATGCTGTGATAGTCACCAGGATTACCGATACCGTAAATTGCGGAGACAGTTGCCACAATGATGACATCACGTCGCTCCAACAAACTCTTAGTGGCAGATAGTCGCATCTGCTCAATATGCTCATTGATCGATGAATCTTTTTCAATAAACAAATCGCGCGTAGGAACGTATGCCTCTGGCTGGTAGTAGTCGTAGTAACTCACGAAATACTCCACGGCATTCTTAGGAAAAAACTCTCTAAATTCGCTATAGAGCTGGGCAGCCAAGGTCTTATTGGGGGCGAAAATGATCGCGGGACGACCCGTTCTAGCAATCACATTGGCCATCGTGAAGGTTTTACCCGAGCCCGTGACACCCAAGAGCGTCTGAAAAGTCAATCCATCTTCGATGCCAGCCACGAGGGCATCAATGGCGGCAGGCTGATCCCCCGCAGGCGGAAATGGCTGATAGAGATGAAAAGGGGAGTCCGGAAAGGAAACAAACTTGGCTGGATCCAAGTCATGGCCTACCTCGCCCAAAGGATCGGCTACAGGGCTTTTCTTGCTTACGCTAGCTTTGGGGTTTGGGGGACTTTTAGGGGGCTTAGGGGGCATCTCAGCTATCATTTCAACTATGCATTAGTGCACAGCGAATTTTGTACAAACACTGATTTTGCCGTTTTTATTTAGAAATAGTTGAATCCAGCCTAAAAAACAGTCATTTAAACTCCATTCGATTCAATTTAAAGCTATTGAACACTAAACCACATCCATTACTCATCCCTTACCACTCCTCCTGACCTTCAAATGAACCTTTTCGCCTCAGTCCAATTAGCCCCTAAAGACCCTATTTTTGGCCTCACAGAAGCCTATGTCGCCGATCCACGCGCAGATAAGGTGAACTTAGGTGTTGGCGTGTATTACACCGATGAAGGTAAGGTACCGCTGTTGAAGGCGGTCATTAAAGCTGAGGAGGCAATTGTTGCAAAGCACTCTCCCCGCGGCTATATTCCCATCGAGGGGCCAAACCCCTATAACAGCGCTGTGCAGAACCTCTTGTTTGGCGCCGACTCTTCTCTAATTAAAGACAACCGCGTAGTGACTGCTGAGTGCCTTGGTGGTACTGGTGCCTTGCGCGTTGGCGCGGACTTTATTAAGCGCCTCAATTTGAACGCGCCTTGCGCTATCAGCAACCCTACCTGGGAAAACCACCGCGGTATTTTTGAGTCCGCTGGGTTTGAAGTGCAGGAGTACACCTACTTTGATGGCAAAACCCGCGGTGTTGATTTCGCTGGCATGGTGAAGTCCTTAGAGTCTCTCCCGAAGCACACTACGGTATTGCTGCATGCTTGCTGCCACAACCCAACGGGCGCAGATATTACTGAAGCGCAATGGCGTCAAGTAATCGACATCTGCAAAGCAAAGGAATTGATTCCATTTTTAGATATGGCATACCAGGGCTTCGCAGCAGGTATTGAGCAAGATGGTATTGCAGTCCGTTTATTTGCCGAATCTGGAATGTCTTTTTTTGTCTCAAGCTCATTCTCAAAATCGTTCTCCCTTTACGGTGAGCGCGTTGGTGCGTTATCTATCGTGACTCAAAATAAAGATGAATCTGCTCGCGTACTCTCTCAGCTAAAGCGCGTGATTCGCACGAACTACTCTAACCCTCCAACACATGGCGCCGCAATCGTAGCGTCCGTTCTTAACTCACCCGAGTTAAGACAGCTTTGGGAAGATGAGCTGGCTGAAATGCGGGATCGCATTAAAGCAATGCGTCATGGACTCGTAGAAAAACTCGCTGCCGCCGGGACCAAACAAGACTTTGCTTTTATTGAAGCGCAACGTGGCATGTTCTCTTACTCGGGCTTAACCGTCGAACAAGTAGAACGCTTACAAAAGGAAGATGGCATTTATGCCCTCTCTACTGGCCGTATTTGCGTAGCTGCCCTCAATACTAAAAATATTGATCAGGTAGCCAAGGCAATCGCCCGCGTATTGGCGTAACAAGGGGTAAAAGAGGGTAATAAGCGGTTACACTGAGGTATAAGGAGTTAAGATGCTATATCAGCTACACGAGTTTCAAACAGCACTACTTCAACCGGTTAGCTCATGGGCTCAAGCAGCGTCAAAGGCGCTTGTTGATGCATCCAATCCAGCCTCCCAGATCCCGGGGTCGGATCGCTTGGCTGCCAGCTATCAACTCCTCTATCGCTTAGGTAAAAACTACAATAAGCCTGAGTTTGGTATTCGTACTTTGCAAGCTCATGGACAAGAAGTCGCGGTCCAAGAAAGAATCATTACAGCTAAGCCGTTTTGTAATTTAATTCGCTTCAAACGCTTCTCCGATGATCTAGATGTCATTAAGAAGCTAAAAGATGATCCGGTGGTATTGATTGTGGCGCCACTTTCTGGCCATCACTCCACACTACTTCGCGATACCGTTCGCACTCTACTGCAAGACCACAAGGTTTACATTACCGATTGGATCGATGCTCGCATTGTTCCAGCCGATGAAAGTGCTTTTGGCTTGGATGACTATGTTCACTATGTACAAGATTTCATCCGCATGATTGGCGCAGATAACTTGCATGTTATTTCTGTATGCCAGCCAACTGTTCCTACATTAGGCGCAATCTCTCTGATGGCCTCAGCTGGTGAAAAAACACCAGCTTCAATGATCATGATGGGTGGTCCAATCGATGCCCGTAAATCACCCACCGCGGTAAATAACTTAGCAGACCAAAAGTCGTATGATTGGTTTGCAAGTCACGTGATTTATAAAGTGCCTCCAAATTACCCAGGCGCCGGTCGCGAGGTTTATCCAGGCTTCTTGCAGCACAGCGGTTTTCTAGCAATGAATCCACAGAATCACCTGCAATCTCATTGGGACTACTTCCAAAATCTAGTGCGTGGCGATGAGCAAGATGCTGAGGCACATATTCGTTTCTACGATGAGTACAACGCAGTAATAGATATGGATGCAAAGTACTACTTAGACACCATTAAAACCGTATTCCAAGACTACTCCTTACCGAATGGCAGATGGTCAGTTGCAGGCGACTTAGTGAAGCCACAAGATATTCAGCAAACCGCTCTACTCACCATTGAAGGTGAATTAGATGATATTTCTGGCAGTGGACAAACCCGTGCAGCACATGCATTGTGTGCGGGCATTCCAAAGACCAAAAAAGATCATTACGAGGTTGTGGGGGCTGGTCACTACGGCATCTTCTCTGGTCGTCGTTGGCGTGAAAAGGTTTACCCAAAAATTAAATCTTTTATTCGGGAACACCAAGTCGTCCAGAAGAAAAGTCGTGCTAGGCCTCCTAAACTAGAAGGTTCAAAGTCTGCCTAAAACAGTAGCGCGCCTCTCAGTTTGCGCTACAAGTTTTAAGGCATTTTCATTGCAATGAATATCCTGCAGACGAGCCTACTTACCAATCGTCTCGAGGATATTCTCCCTCAAACCCAATGCACTAAATGCAGTTACCCAGATTGCCGAGCCTATGCAGCAGCGCTCGCAACAGGCGAGGTTCCCCCCAATCGTTGCCCGCCTGGCGGGGTTGAAGGCATTAAAAGACTAAGCGCCGTTCTGGCCCCTATTTTTCCTCAAGACGCATTTGAACTACATCCGACGATCGACCCCGAATGCGGCAAAGAGCGCCCAAGGCCTGTTGCCTTAATTGACCCTAAAACCTGTATTGGTTGCACACTCTGCATTCAAGCCTGTCCGGTAGATGCCATTGTGGGAGCGTCCAAACAAATGCATGTGGTCTTGAGTGATTGGTGTACGGGCTGCGATCTCTGCATTCCGCCCTGTCCAGTAGATTGCATCACCATGATCGATGTCACAGATAAGCGAACTGGCTGGGAAGCCTGGTCGACAGAGCTAGCAGATACAGCACGCACAAGATATATTGCACGTAATAACCGATTAGACCGAGAGCAGCGCGATAACGATGAGCGCCTGGCAAAGAAGGCTGCTGCTAAGTTAGTAGCCGTCAATGCTGAAAATCCAGATTCAGCAGAAGCAAAAAAAGAACAAGAAAGAAAGCGCGCTATCATTGCCGCTGCCATCGCAAGAGCCCAGCAAAAGAAATGATGAATCTCGAAAAACGTCAGGCCTTCTTTGAGTTGCTCAGGGAAAATAATCCCAACCCCGAAACTGAGCTGGAATACAGCTCACCCTTTGAATTACTGATTGCCGTATTACTTTCGGCACAAGCTACGGATATCTCTGTCAATAAAGGGACGCGCAAACTTTTTAAGATTGCCAATACCCCTCAAGCTCTTCTTGACTTGGGAGAGTCAGGGGTCAAGCCCTATATTCAGCACATTGGTTTATTTAACTCCAAGGGAAAGCATATTCAGGAGACTTGCCGACTCTTACTGGACCATCATGGAGGTGAAGTCCCACAAAATAGAGAGGCTCTGGAGAAGCTACCAGGCGTCGGTAGAAAAACAGCCAATGTCATTCTGAATACCGCCTTTGGCCAGCCCACCATGGCAGTCGACACCCACATCTTCAGAGTATCCAACCGTACCGGCTTAGCCCCCGGGAAGGATGTTTTGAAAGTAGAAGAACAGCTCCTCAAACGCGTGCCAAAAGCGTTTTTGCAGGATGCGCATCATTGGCTTATTTTGCATGGTAGATATACCTGCAAAGCACGCAGTCCAGATTGTGAGCAATGTATCGTTGAACCGCTCTGTAGCTTTAAACAAAAAACGGGTAAGGGAAAAGTTCGTGGCAATATTTAATCCCACTCGCGAAGAAG
>CANGCM010000037.1 GCA_947452535.1 Burkholderiaceae bacterium
CGTGAAACTGAGCTGGCAGAAATGCTTGGCCTGTCACGCACACCAATTCGTGAGGCTTTAGCTCGCTTACAGGTAGAGGGATTGGCTGCGGAGAATGGTCAGAGAGGTTTTAGCATCATTGAATTTGATCATTCAATAGTGACCGAGCTATTTGTCATGCGCGAGATCCTGGAGGGCGCTGCAGCTAAATTAGCTGCACGTAATGCTCAAGATGCTGAAATAGCTTGGCTCAGAGATTTGCATAATGAATATGCAGATCTTGTCAATACCGGTAAGTCTTCACAGCTGATTGAAAAAAACCGACAATTTCATGAGGCAATGGCCTTATGTGCCCACAACCGGTTTTTACTCAGAATGCTAGAGCCCATTCAAGATGCATTAGGTCTACTTGGGGAATCCAATCTCACGGATGAAAAACGAGCAAAAGAGAATTTAATGGATCACGAAGAAATTGTTAGTGCACTAGAAGATCGTGATCCTGTTAAAGCAGACGAGGCAACTAAGAGGCATATCCGAGCTGCTTATGCATCGCGGATCAAGAGAATGTTCAGCTCTCCAAAAGCGGAGTAGTCGATTCTCAATAAGCGAATGCTGCTGTAATTAGGTCAAAACTAAGCTAATAGGCTCAAGATTCTATCTTGGTTGAGCGACTGGCCTTAAGTACCGTACATTAATTTCATCAGTTTGCGATACGCGCTTATTTGAGTATAGATCCGTCTTAACGCTCCATTCCAACCTTCCTTCATCCTCTTAAAAACAAGGAATAAGAATTTTTTTACCTTCCTATTGTTTAGTTCAAAAAAGAGATTGACTTTATTTGTTCGAACAATTAAATTGCCATAAGATGTGTTGGATCTGGTGCATAAGCTGTCTTTTATTTGACAATCGATAGAGCCTTATTTGTTCGAAATAATTTGAATTAATGGGAAATCCCCAATTTTTGTAAAAGCTAATGATTCAATCATCGGTAAGCATGATCAGATACCTGCAGTATTTGCTCATTTCTGATCCCACATTGATGAAGAAGAAGTGTAGGCCCTGAGAATTTTTTATTAATAAATTAGGAGAGAATTCGTGTCTTTTATTAGTTTAAGTTCAAGCTCACCATTGGCAGAGTATCGACAATATTTAGCGGAAGGTAAGTTGGCCTATCAAGAAACGACAAGTGGTAAGGCAGTTTTCTATCCAAGAGTTTGCGCTCCCGAGACTGGAGAAGCTCTTACATGGAAGATATCTAAAGGCTTAGGTGAGGTGTATTCAACTACGGTAATTTATAAAAAAGATGTTGCTCCCTATAACGTTTGCTTGATTAATCTTGATGAAGGATTTCGAATGATGAGTCGGGTTGAGGGTATATCTCCAGATGAAGTCAAGATTGGTATGCGAGTCAAGTTTTTAGCTTCTAAAGACATAGATGGCAATCCTTTAGCAATTTTTAATCAGGCCTAAGGATATCTATGTTCGGTCTTAAGCGTGGAAGTGTCGCCATTGTTGGAGTGGCAGAATCAGACCTAGGCTTGTGTGCTCCTGGAACTCAGGTCATGGACTTGATGGCGCAAGCAACGATAAGGGCTCTTGATGATGCTGGCTTACATCTTTCAGATATTGATGGCATATTTACAGCCACTACACAAGTTCGGCTATCGAGTTTAGCGCTGAAGGAGTACTTGGGTATTCATCCTAAATACCAAGACAATACACAAATCGGTGGTTCTTCATTCATGTCTCATGTCGGTCATGCAATGATGGCAATTGAGCATGGCTTATGTGAGATTGCTTTAATTGCTTATGGCAGCACTCAAAAATCCGTTAGTCGTGCTTTAGCAAGTCCCCGTGAATATAACCCTTACGAAACACCATTTGATCCATTCATTCCCCCAACTGCATATGCTATGGCTGCAGCTAGACATATGTATCAATATGGAACTACTCGTGAGCAATTGGCCCAAGTTGCCGTTGCGGCGAGGCAGTGGGCCTTACTTAACCCCGTTGCCTGGGAAAAGAAGCCCTTAACCGTTGAGGATGTTCTTAATTCTAGAATGGCATCATATCCACTAACTGTGCGTGATTGTTGCTTGGTTACTGATGGTGGCGGCGCAATCATCTTAACTAGTGCTGAGCGAGCTAAAAATCTTAAGAAAAAACCTGCTTATATTCTTGGTGTTGGTGAATCGTTGTCACATGCGTCTATTTCAAATATGCCAGATTTAACTGTTACAGCTGCTAGCCGCTCTGGTCCTCAGGCTTATCAAATGGCTGGATTAAAACCAGGCGATATTGACTTGGCAATGCTGTATGACGCCTTCACCATAAATACGATTCTATTTTTAGAAGATCTTGGATTTTGTCCAAAGGGAGAGGGCGGTCGTTTCATTGAAAATGCTGCAATTGCGCCAGGTGGAAGTTTTGCGGTCAATACTAATGGCGGAGGCCTTTCTTATTGCCATCCAGGGATGTACGGCTTATTTTTACTAATCGAAGCGGTACGTCAAATTCGTGGAGAGTGTGGTGATAGGCAAGTCGCTAACTGTCTTCATGCTTTGGCGCATGGTAACGGAGGTGTTCTATCTAGTCAGGCGACTGTCATCATGGGGGCTAGCCCACATTAATCGATTAATTCAGGATTGGTCGATTGCTACTGCTGAAATCGAATCAAAAAAATAATACTTAGATAAAGGCATAAGGAGATAAGTATGGAAGTTGATATGGCTGTAGCTGGATTTGAGAGAATAGTTCCTAGAGAATCATCTCTCAGGTTGATTGCGGATGGTGTTCGATTTGGAGAGGGGCCGGTTTGGAATAAGCGAACCCAAGAGCTTTTCTGGGTCAACATTGTTGGCGATAGCATTTGGAAATGGAAAGAGGGCGTTGGTAAAACACTTGTCATGAACCCTAGCTATAAAGCAGACGGGATGACGTTTGATCAAGAGGGGCGATTGGTGGTTGCAGGTTGGTCTTGGCGACGTGTATGGCGCTTAGAGCATGATGGCACCGTTAGTACATTATGTTCAGAGTTTGATGGAAAACCGCTGAATAGTCCAAACGATATTATCGTTAAATCAGATGGATCAATCTATTTTACTGATCCTACAGGGGGTTTATATAACGTTGAAATGCATGGCGATGATATTCAGCGTTATATTGATTACAACGGTGTTTATCGCATTGATTTAGAGGGCAAAACGACCCTAATCACCAAAGATTTTACATACCCAAATGGGCTGGCATTTAATGCTGATGAGTCTTTGCTGTACATCAATGATTCTCGGGACGATCTAATTAATGTTTTTGATGTCAATACCGATGGCAGCATTAAAAATGGCCGGCTTTTTTATCGCTTGCTTGGTCGAGAGCCTGGAGTGGCTGACGGTATGAAGGTTGACGTTGAGGGTAATGTTTACTGTACAGGGCCTGCGGGTATCCACGTAATTTCATCTAAGGGTGATCTGCTTGGGCGGATCAAGATTCCAGGACACTCTACAAATTTATGCTTTGGAGATGAGGATTGGAAAGGTTTATACGTTACCACCTATGACTCTGTTTTCAAGGTTCGGCTTGGTGTTGCTGGTATTGCTGTTTGGTAAGGGAAGGAATAATAATGACTTGGAATTTTGAAGAGGTTTATGTGGGTCCAAATAGGCCCTTAGGTGGATTGGCATGGGATGGCCAAAGAATGCTGGTTACAGATATAAATGATGGCACTCTAATTGCTCTCGATCCCAAGACTAAAAGTACAGAAATTGTTCGTCGACACTTAAATCGCGTTAATGGCATTGCATTCGGTGATGACGGTGCTTTATACGGGTGTCAGGAGGGATCTAGGCGCGTTATTAGAATGCTCTCGGATGGTTCTGCATCTGTTACTGCGACAAAACTACATGATGAAAATCACAATCATCCCCATTTATTGACTATAGATAAAAAAGGTAGCATCTGGTTTAGCGATATTCATCATCCCTTAAAGGCTTCAGGACCACAAATTTTTCCGTATTTAGATCATCAATCAATCCTTAAGTTAACCAGAGAGTCTAGACCAAGAGGGCATTGGCATATTGATCGGATGACCGTTGATACTATAAGTCCTACAGGATTGGCATTATCCTTAGATGAGAAGACCTTATATGTTTCCGATAACAATATGGAGCATGACGGCGTTAGAGAATTACGAGCGTATCCAATTCTAGAGGATGGAGGACTTGGCTTGTACCGGGTCTTGCACACGTTTGGCAGAGATCATCAGGGTGTACAAAGAGGTATATCTGGCATGTGCATTGACAAATCAGGGAACCTCTTTGCTTGTGCTGGCTCAAATGTTAGTGGCCCAGGGCCAATGATTTACATATTTTCACCCAATGGGGACATTCTCGGCGCACACCCCTTCCCAGTTGATATGCCAACCAATTGTGCGTTTGGAGATGCAGATTTGAAAACGCTATATATATCGACATCTTGCGGCAGTCTTTATAGAGTAAAAGATAACGGATATGAGGGGCATATTCTGCATACCAAATCACTTTAGCGCACTTCATGAACAGTTTTTAAATAACTTTTTGGGTATTGACTTAATCTTTATATGAAAAAAATAAAAGTATCTGATTTGTTTTTTTGTCTTAAGAGGGTGTTTACCGCTAGCTGCATTTCCTTCTTATTTTTGCATGCAAATGCCTCTCATTCGCAAAATTTTCCTAACCGCCCTATAAAAATCATTGTTCCATATCCTCCTGGTGCGGTTGGTGACATCATGATTCGAATAGTGACTCAGCGACTATCAGAGAAATTCAAACAGGGCTTTGTGATTGAAAATAAGAGTGGCGGTGGTGGGTTAGCCGCTACGGAAGGGGTGGCAAAAAGTAATCCAGATGGCTATACACTTCTATTTAATGGGCCAAATCATGTTACTAATTTAGGCCTGTATAAAAAAGTACCATACGATCCTGTAAATGATTTTGTCCCAGTTAGTTATGTAGCATATTCTCAAACTATTTTAGTAGTACACCCAAAGACGGGTATCAAAACAGCTCAGCAATTAATAGACACTGCCAAGAGTAGGCCAATGGAGTTGAACTATGGCTCATCAGGAAATGGTACGGGATCTGCCTTAAAAATGCAGATGCTGATGCGTGTTACCGGTATAAAAATGACGCATATTACCTATCGTGGCTCATCACAAGGAATTGTGGCGCAAGCTGCTGGTGAAATTGATACTTCATTTGTGTCGACACCAGTAGTCCTAGAATTCATTCGTAATGGTAAGTTAACGCCACTAATGGTTAATGGAACACAGCGCTATCCAGGATTACCTGATGTGCCAACATCTAAAGAGTTAGGTCTACAAGATTCTGATGTAGAGGTCTGGTTTGGTTTATTTGCCCCTAAAAATACGCCGCCATCTACTGTAAAAATACTTTCAGATGAAATTCAATTAGTCCTAAAGGAGGCTTCAACGGTCGAAAGATTTAGTACCATCGGATTAACTGTGGTTGGATCAAACTCTGCCCAGTTTGCTGAGTTTGTTAAAAGTGAAGCGCAACGATGGCCCAGGCTAATTCAGGAATTTGGGATTAAAGCTGAATAAGTCTATTACTAATAGCTTTTTTCTACCAATCTATTTATTTAAAGAGTAATCATAAGATGAATCAAAAAAAACACTTAAGCCCCTTAGAGGTCATTGGCTTATATCCTGATCATAATTTCACATTAACGTCCTTACTAAATTCCCGTATGGGAAAAGACCTTAATCGACCATTCATTATTTTTGACGATAAAAATATTTCCTGGGCAGAATTTAATAACAGAAAAGATAAAACAGCTGGAGTATTGCTTGCCAAAGGGGTCAAGCGGGGAGATCGAATAGCCATCATGGCTCACAATCATGATACCCATGTGTTGCTTCTTTTTGCACTTGCAAGGATTGGCGCCATCATGGTTCCAGTAAATCCAGAATTTGGTGTTGAGGAGGCAAAGTACATCCTCAATCATTCTGGAGCTAATGGTATTTTTTGTTCAGCCCATACGTACCCTGTTGCCAAAAAAGCACTAGAGGGCAATACTTTGGATCCATGGTTTTGCATTATGGAAGGGGAGGTAGAGCAAATCTCAACCTTGGATGAGGATATTGCTACTCTTAAAAAAGGTGACTTACCAGACGATGTTTTTTCTGAAGATATATGCGTATTAGTCTACTCATCAGGAACGACAGGTTTTCCAAAGGGCGTCATGCATAGTCAACGTAATTTGGTCTTATCTGCAGAGAGGCAGATTGTTCGTGTTGAGCTACAGCCAGATGATCGATGCATGTGTGTGCTGCCAATGTTCCATGTTAATGCTCTATTTTATTCAATATTGGGAACAGTAGCTGCGGGTTGTTGTTTGGTAATCGTTCGTAAATTTAGCGCATCTAAATTTTGGGAAACGGTCACAAAAACTGGCACTACCCAGGTTAATTTATTAATGGCAATTACTACTATATTGGCTAGAAGATCTAGAGATGAATTTGTGCCAGGCGTTCATTTACGTTGCGTTAGTGGCTCTCCTTTTACTAAGGAGACCATGGATGTTTTTTTAAATGAGTTTGGAGTCAAGCGAGTGATTGAAGGTTTCGGCATGACTGAGATACCCGGGGCATTTAGTAATCCATATGATGGGCCACATCGCCTTGCTTCAATGGGATGGCCTGGAAAGCATCCTAACCCGAATACGACCTGGACCCAAGCAAGGGTTGTGGATGATGATGGTAACGATGTGCCTGACGGTACCTCTGGAGAGTTAATTGTAAGGATCCCAACGATGATGAAGGGGTACTTTAATGATCCTGAACAAACTGCTGCAGCTTTTCGGGATGGCTGGTTCTTGACGGGGGATTTAGTCTCAAGAGATTCCGAGGGATGCTTCTATTTCGTTGCCAGGAAGAAAGACATTATTCGTCGTCGAGGTGAAAATATTGCTGGCGCTGAGCTTGATCGCGTTATTAGCTTGCATCCTAACGTATTAGAGGTTGCAACGATTGCCACTGACTCTGAGCTTGGAGAAGATGAGATTATGGCTGTAGTAGTTCCAAAGCCGGATACTGCAGTTGTTGAGGAAGATATTCGTATTTGGTGTGCCGAACATTTAGCTAGTCACAAAATCCCACGTTTTGTAGTATTTGTTGATCAATTACCACATACACCTACTCATAAAGTTGCAAAATTTATTCTTAAAAAAGATTCTTCGTTGCGCTCAAGAGCGATAGATTTCCAGGTTCGATAATCAACCTAGCTAGCCACCATGAATAGTAAAAAAATACACTATACGTACCCTAAGGTAGCTGCATGCTTCTGGTGGCTTGCAATTTTAGTGGCCATATTTTTCGTAAAAAATACTAGCGCTCAAATTGCTAATGACTATCCCAAACGACCAATTAGGATTATTGTTTCTTTTGCGCCTGGAGGTGGAACGGATATTATTGCTCGGTCACTTGCGATCAAATTATCTGAGATATTAAAACAGTCCGTTTTTATCGAGAATAAAGTGGGTGCATCGGGCAATATTGGTACCCAGTATGTTGCAAGTGCTAGTCCTGATGGCTATACCTATCTTTTTACCTCTTCAGCATACGTAGTCAATTACAGCTTTCAAAAAAATTCAGTTGGTTATGACCCAATTAAAGATTTTTCGCCCGTTGTCATTGCGGCTTCCCAACCAATAGCAATAGTGGTCAATGATAAATTTCCAGTAAAAAATATTCAAGAATTAAAAAACTTGTCAGCAAAAGGGCAGTTATCTTACTCATCCGCTGGCGCAGGTACCCCGCCTCAAGTGACATGTGATGGGCTATTGAATGGTGTTTGGAAAGGTGATGCTGTGCACATCCCATACAAGGGTGCCGCCCCAGCGTTAACTGCGCTTATTGGTGGTGAGATCCCCATTTTTTGTGGAACCGTTGGTGGGGTTGGTCAATATGTAAAACAAGGCCTCGTTCGTGTTTTAGCAATTACCAGCGAAAAGCGATTGGCGTCTATGCCTGATGTGCCAACTCTTTCTGAATTGGGCTACCCTCAATTAAAAAATGATGTGTGGCAAGGAATGTTCGCTTCTATAAAAACGCCTAAGTTTATGGTAGATAAAATCAATGCCGCTATGAATCAAGCTTTAAAAAGTGAAGAAATACAAGAGAAATTTAAGAGTTTAGATTTAGTGATCGTTGGTGGAACTCCCTCTCAAACTTCTGAATACGTTCAGTCTGATTTAAAGAGATGGGATCTGATTAGCAAAAGTGGAGCCAACTTAAAGACGGAATAAGCTTATGACCCTAAACTCTTTTAAGCAAATTAGACGTATTGTTACCGCGAACAATGAGAGCGGCCTTTCTTATGTGTTGCTCGACGGTCCTTCACCCAAGATATTCAAAAGAGAGGGCGGACCTATACATGGTCATACCGATTTATGGGTGTGGGATCAAACTCCACTACCCTTAGGTGGTGTTGAGGACGCAGCTAATCTACCCTATGACTTTCCCGGCTCCCCGCAGGGAGGGCATTTACGTGCCGTCCAGTCTAGGTCAAAGCCAGATTCTTACGATGCGACGAAGGATTCTGCAATTATTCCAGAGCATCCTATCAAGGTAATGGCTAATGGTAGGAGGTGGGATCGTGGCGGTAGTAGTACTTTTGTGGGTGCTATGCACAAAACTCAGACGATTGATTACGCGATCTTAATCGAAGGGGAGCGTGTTTTAGGTTTGGATGATTGTGAGGTTCGTTGGCGTCCAGGTGATGTAGTCATAGATGTTGGTGGTTGGCATCGTTGGAATAGCCCTAACGAAGAGGGTATTGTGATTTTTGACATGATTGCAGCCGAGTTTGTCGATGGTCCTGATGGTTTAATTCAGGGATCCGACCAAGTACTAGTTGGGTCACCGAATGTGGAATTACCTTCTGGAGTAAAACCAACACGTCGCATTGTTGTAGGTGATTGTGAGCCTGGATTCTCTAAGGTACTCAGCGATGGATATTCGCCGGAAATGTATTTAGATCCAGCAAGACCAGGTTACGCTTCGAGTAAATTATGGATTATTAAGGACTTGCCGGCAAAACTTTTTTTTGAATCAATTCACCTGCCGTATGTAATGACTCCACCTAAGGGCGGATCGATTTTTCGTATGCTCACTCTCCCGCCGGATCAATCATGGCTTGGGAAAGTTACTCAAAAAGATGTTAAAAATTTCTTTCAAGATATGCAAGCACCATTCGCCTCAACTTATTCTGAAGCTGCTAAGCATCCTTACATGCAAAAGACTAAAACAGTAGACTTTTGTACCATTATTCATGGTGAGGTAACCTTGGTACTGGATGCGGAGGAGTGTAGAGTGAGTGCTGGCGATGTAGTGGTTTTAAGGGGGGTAAATCATGCCTGGAGCAATCATTCCAATGCGCCAGCAATGATTGCAATCGCCTCTCATGATGCTGACTATTATTCGGACGATAACCTTTCAGTTTAGTGCCGTATCAATAGCGCCATTACTACCCGTGGCAATATCGCCAATCAGTCGCAGTAAATAAATAGCGCTAAATAATTTATAGCAGGGGTGAGCAATCTCATAATCAAACTTCTGCCTCGCATACAAAGGTAAAAGCTGAAGCTCTTTATTAAGAGACCGACTCCAGTAACTCCCTTTTAATAATCTTTCCGCTAAATGTTAAAGGAAATTTATCCTTTTCAATGATTTGCGCTGGCAGTTTATACGGCGCTAGGTTATCTTTCATAAACTTTCTGAGAGCATCTTGATCTAGAGAATGATCGGAGTTTAGTTGCACAAAGGCAATAATGGTTTCGTTACCATCAGCCTCCTTTTTTCCAACTACAGCGCTCTGTAGTACGCCGGGATAACTATTTAAGATTGTTTCGACTTCTGCGGGGTAGACATTAAATCCAGAGCGAATAATCATCTCTTTGAGTCGACCCACCACAAAAAGTGCACCATCCTCATCAAAATAAGCAATATCACCAGTGGCCAGCCATCCGTTTGGCCGCATGACTTTTTGAGTCTCTTCAGGGTCTCTGAAGTAGCCTGGCATGAGTCCGATACCACGAATCCACAGCTCACCACGCTCACCTTTAGGTAGATCATTGCCATCTGAGTCAACAATAATGACTTCGCCGCCCTCGACTAGGTAGCCTGATGACGTATCTTTTCTCCAAACATGATTCTTTGTAACAGAAACGGCTCCAGCATATTCGGATAATCCATAGCCATGATTCAGTGGGAAGCCAAAAAATTGTTCAACTCTCAGTTTGATTGAATAGTCTAGGGCTGATGCACCCATATATACATAGCGTAGATTGGGATGGGAAGGCTTTTCTTTTCCCTTTGATAAATTTTCCCAGTAATCGAGTAGGCGTGTATACATTGCAGAAGGTCCCTGCAAGGTCGTTAAACCCCCATTAGCAAGCGCTTCATAAGCATCTGCAGGATCGAATTGGGTGCGTAATATAAGCGAAGCTCCAGCGTATAAGGAAGCCATCAGAACAGTACCAAGACCAAATATATGAGTCATGGGTAGGTAGGCATACGATTTATCGTTTGGCCCTAGATCGCGAGATTCAGCTGAAACGCGCCCAAAATGAGTTAAGCCAAGATGACTCACTAGCACACCTTTTGATGCACCTGTTGTGCCGGAAGTAAAAATGATGGCAGCGATCTGATCAATGAGATTAGGCTCTGCTGGTAATCCCGGTGTATTGCTTAGGCTTAGGCTAAGGGCATCTAAGACAGAAGCTTGAATTTGATATTGGTTAGCATGCTCTTTGGCTGCGGCTGATACGCCTGTTGTAAAGTAAATGAGTCTGGGGTCTGCCATTTTTAAATAGGTAGAGATCTCGCCACCAGACATTCTGGCATTGACTCCGCAGGACCATGCCCCTACGCGACTACAGGCCAGAATGAGGGCGATATGTTCTGGGCAATTCTCGGCAATGATGAGTATTCGATCCCCAGGAATTACCTTCTGATCGAGCAACTCCTTCTCCAGTTGATTTACTAGAGTATTGATTTCCGAAAAGGTGTAGTTGCGAGTTGGTGTAAATAAAAATTCTTTATTGGGATCAAGTTGATAGCGATGTTCGAAAAGTAGGTGAATGCGATCTAGCGTCGGTTTACTCATAAGATTATTCTTTTGTAGCCCCTGTTTCCTTAATGACCTTGACCCATTTATTAACTTCAGATTTGACGTAAGTGGAGAAGGATGCGGGTGATCCACCGACTGGATCAAATCCAAGTGAAGTCAAGCGGTCACGAAATTCTTGTTCTGCCAATATAGATTCCACACTCGCATTAATTCGGTTGACAATTGCTGGTGGCGTACCACCTGGGGCAAAAATACCAACCCAAGTGTAATCTTCAAAACCTGGAAATCCAGACTCAGCTAGAGTCGGGGTATCAGGCAAGGTGCCTAAGCGCTTTGAACTCGTGATTGCTAAACCTTTTACACGACCGGTTTTGATCAGTTGCAGAGCTGGAGGGGCGGATGTGCTCGCAAATTCAGTTTCTCCAGTCATTGCAGCATTTACAGCGGGTCCAGCTCCGCTATAGGGAATCGGTGTGACGTTGACTTTCGCCAGTACTTTAAAAAGATATTCGGCAGTCAGATGAGGAGTAGTGCCTAATCCGGGGGATGCGTAATTTAATTTACCTGATTTTGCTTTCTGTAGCGCCTCTTTTAGATTGCTGGCATCAAAATTATTGTTTGCAATGATGACATTTGGGCTCCAGGCAATATTGACAATTGGAACGAGTGATTTATCTAAGTCATATCCAGGATTATTGAAGAGGCTGACATTGACAGCAATGGAGGTGCTTGTTACGAGCAGTGTGTATCCATCGGGATTGGCTTTGGCCACCATGCCTGTTCCAACGTTACCGCTTGCGCCGGGTTTATTTTCAATCACAACTGCTTGGCCCCATGCTGAGCTTAATTTTTGGCCAATCACTCGAGCCATAATATCCGTTGGACCCCCAGTGGCAAATGGGACAATGATTTTAATTGTT
Organism: Burkholderiaceae bacterium; assembly: GCA_947452535.1. Lineage (GTDB taxonomy): Bacteria > Pseudomonadota > Gammaproteobacteria > Burkholderiales > Burkholderiaceae > Polynucleobacter. The sequence goes on from CANGCM010000037.1 coordinate 12,026, forward strand.
TTATCTGGAAAGTTTTGCGCAAAGACTGGCTGCGCAGTGAAAAAGAAAAAATTAGAAAATACAGCAATCAAAAATGAAAAAAAGATTTTCATAAGTCAGCCTTGTCTCAAGTTTTTAGTTGTAATGAAATACTAGCTTAATATTTTCCATCCAGCAATACGAAAAGAATGCGTGCAGCATGCCCAGATCGGTTTGCCCATGCATGGTTTGTGCCTCTTTGAATTAGGATGTCACCCGCTTTCAATATAGTTTCTTCATTTTCTAGAATGGCAGTCATTTCACCTGATAAAACAACGGCATAGTCAACAGTTTCAGTAATGTGCATTCCAGGATGTTCATTTGATTTGAGATCATGACCGGCATCAGGATAGAGCGACCTAAACGTAGCATCTTGTTGCCGCTTTAGTTCATCAGCATCTTGAGGCTCCGGTGGGTAATCTATCACTCGAATCACATTGCCATTTTTCGGTGGCAAAACACCCACATGCTCATGAACGGAATCGGGTGCACTAATAGAGGCTGGAGATTCTGTTGTTCTCCAGATATTGCTAACGCGATATCCTGGCCGCTCGGCAACCACTTTTACGTTAGATACTAGGGAATCTTCCAATATAAAAGATTTTCCATTGACATCATTTTGAGTGATCACGCGACGTATGGGTTCGGATAGGGCATTCATTTTGGGCCTTGTTACTTGCTTTAGATGACTTATCACAATATAGCAAAGCAATCTGAATCAATGCAATTAGGGTTTTGGTGTGGTTTGTATATCCATACATACAATAGTTTCTTTTTAATGATTTGAATGTAGGGGGTCATGTGAGCAAGAAATCAAGTGGTAGTTGGGTAGAGAGCGCCAATGTGGATGGATGCGACTTCCCAATTGAAAATTTACCCTTTGGAAGATATTTTTTAAAATCCGATCCCTTAAAGCAAAAGCGACTTGGCGTAGCTATTGGGGATCAGATATTAGATTTTTCTACTTTGAAAACTTGTATTCAAGTTCCCGATAGCCTGCAGTCTGTAGTTCAATCTCTAGCATTAGGAAGCCTCAACGATTTTATGGCTTTGTCAGATCAAAGCCAGCTTACATTGCGTGTTTGGCTTTCACGTATTTTGGCTCAGGCGTTTTTTGAGTCCAGTCAAATTCGGCCCGCCCTGATTCCTCAATTGGCCGTAGAGATGGTATTGCCATGTCAAATTGGCGATTACACAGATTTTTATGCAGGCATTCATCATGCTATGAATGTCGGAAAGATGCTTCGACCGGATGCGCCTCTAGCTGAAAACTATACTTATTTACCAGTTGGCTATCATGGCCGCGCCTCATCTTTATTGCCATCAGGTTCGGGAATTAAAAGACCGGTAGGTCAAACTAGAGCTAGTGATGGTAAGCCACCTTATTTTCAAGCTAGTAGACGCCTTGACTATGAATTAGAGCTGGGAATTTTCATAGGCCAAGGCAATGAACTGGGCTCACCGATTCCAATCGAGAGTGCTGAAGATCATTTCTTTGGCATTTGCATTCTGAATGATTGGTCTGCTAGGGATATTCAAGGCTGGGAGAGTGCACCACTGGGGCCATTTTTGGGGAAGAGCTTCGCTACAAGTATTTCAGCTTGGGTTGTGACTAAGTTTGCTTTAGAGCCTTTTCGTTGTGCCCATACACAGTCACTCAAAAGTAATGAACCATTGCCTTATCTAGATTCTCTAAACAATAGGCAATCCGGCGCAATACAAATCATGCTTGAAGTGCTTATTCAAACAAAGGAGATGAAGGATTTAGGTGAGCCCCCTCATCGACTAGTCCAATCTGAATTTTCTCAAGCTGCATACTGGACAATTGCTCAAATGATTGCTCACCACACAAGCAATGGATGCAATTTGTGTCCTGGTGATTTATTTGGAACGGGAACATTGTCTGGACCCACTTTTGATTCCGCTGGTTCGTTGCTAGAATTAACGATGGGTGGAAAACAAAAAATAACACTACCCAATGGCCAGGAGCGTGGCTTTTTGGAAAGCGGCGATATGGTGATTATGAAAGCGTATTGCGCACTACCGAATACCGTAAGGATTGGGTTTGGTGAGTGCATTGGCACAATTCTGTAAGAACAAGCTTTTCCCTAGACTCACGCTTAAACTGGGGAATTATTGATTCTAATTGAGTGAAATAGTTAGGCTGTATGTTGTCTACATGCCTGAGAGTAAAAAAGCCTTCGGAGCTATTCACTCTGAAGGCTTTTACTTATTTGGCTCCTCGACCTGGGCTCGAACCAGGGACCTACGGATTAACAGTCCGGTGCTCTACCAACTGAGCTATCGAGGAATAAGCCGATATTATAGCAAGATGAAATCATTCACTCCAAGTTCCGTACAGATCGCTAAGGTATTGACTA